>NZ_ATUV01000002.1:300000-453599 GCF_000420385.1 Hippea alviniae EP5-r
TGCTTCGACTGCTGCGGTTTTGGCTGCTTTAGATATTATGGAGAACGAGCCTGAGCTTATAGATAAGCTATGGGCAAACACAGAGAGAATGAGAAAAGGTGTTGTTGAAATGGGATATGACATTGGAACAAGTTGCACGCCAATAATTCCCTTGATTGTTGGAGATAACGAAACGGTTTTGAAGATGAGAAGAATGTTGTTTGATGAAGGTTTGTTTGTAAATCCCGTTTTGTCGCCTGCTGTTCCGCCAAATCGTGCTTTGATAAGATTGAGTCTTATGGCGACGCACACATTTGAACAGATAGATTTTGCCCTGGATAAGCTTTATAAGGTTGGCAAAGCATTGAAGGTCATATGATAAAGATTGAAAAAACTGATAATATCGATAAGTTTGTTAGGTTTCCTTTTTCGCTTTATGAAGACGATCTACTCTATGTGCCAAATCTGATAGAAGAAGATAAAAAACTGCTGGATGATAAAAAAAATCCGTTTTATAGGTATTCTAAAAGGGCTCTCTTTCTTGCATATAAAGATGGTTCTTTAGCTGGTAGAATAGCAGCCATCGTAAACCCAAGACATAATGAAATTCACAGGGATAAGGTTGGTTTCTTTGGTTTTTTTGAGAGTATAAATAATAAAGAAGTTGCTTTTGCTTTATTTGAAGCTGCTGAAAAGTTTCTAAAAGATAACAGCCTTAAAGAGATAAGGGGCCCTATAAGTCCTTCGATGAACGATATGAGCGGTTTGCTGATAAAGGGATTCTTTTCTGAACCTGTCTTTATGATGCCTTACAACAAGGCTTACTATATCGATTTGATTGAGTCTTACGGGTTTAAAAAGATAAAGGATCTATATGCATTTTATTTGACAACAGCGAATAAGCCAAAAGAGAAACTAATAAAGCTTGCCGATTATGTTCAGAAGAAGTTTAAAATAGAGTTAAGGAATTTTTCGAAGAAGAACTTTGAAGAAGATGTAAAGATTATACACGAATTGTATTGCAAAGCATGGGAGAATAACTGGGGCTTTGTGCCGCCAACCTATGAAGAGTTTAGATGGGGCATAGAAGATTTCAAAACTATGGTTCCAGAAGAGCTTGTTATAATAGCTTCAAGAGACGGTGAACCGTGTGGTTTTTCTGCAATAGTGCCAGATTTCAACCAGGCTTTAAAATACGCCAAGGGCAAGATAACACCGTTTAATGCGTTGAAAGTGCTTTATAGATTCAAAAAGATAGATAATTACAGGTTGATTACACTTGGTGTATTGCCAGAGTGCAGAAAAATGGGTGTTGATTTGTTGCTTTATATAAAGAGTTTTGAAGTTGTTGAAAGAAGAAAAGGTAAAGGTGGTGAGCTGTCCTGGACACTTGAAGACAACGATGCCATAAACAAACCCATCCTAAAAATGGGTGCAGAACATTACAAAACTTACAGGATTTATCAGAAGGAGATAGATTAGTTTTGCCCACTGTATCAATGTTTTAATGTATTGTGCACCTTCTGAGCATGAACCCCCACATATTCATGCATATTATCAATATAAAGTTGCTATTAAAATAGAAGACGGGGAAGTTATTGCTGAAAAATTTACCAGCTAAACAACTTAAGCTTGTTCAAGCTTGGATAGAGATACATAAGGATGAACTTTTTGCTGATTGGACTCTATCTCAAAAAAAAGGAGAATTACCATTCAAGATAGAACCTTTGAGATGATTTAAGGGGTAATTAAGATGCATATCGAAGTGAAGAGTGTAAAGGTTCTGGATAATTATATATTAAAAATAAGGTTTGAAAATAACGAAGAGAAAATATTTGATTTGGAACCGTATCTTGGTTTGGGTAAATTTTCAGAGCTTAGGGATTTGGATCTTTTTAGAAGGGTTAGAGTTGTTTTTGACACAATAGAGTGGCCCAATGGTGTGGATTTTGATCCAGAGTTTCTATATGAGCACTCTGTAAAAGAGAAGAGTTCTTCGGATAAAGTTGGTGGAATTGCTTGAAAAAATAGGGTGGCAAAAGCCACCCTGAACTGTTATTTTAGATAGCCTTCTAAAGCAGACCTTACAATGTTTGGGTTCTCTTTGAGTCTTCTGATTGAGTAAGGCAGCCAATCTCTTCCAAATGGAACATAAACCCTTAATCTGTGGCCGTTATCCAAAATAATATTTCTTAACTCTTCGTCAACTCCGAGCAACATCTGGAATTCGTACTCATCTCTTTTCAATCCGTATTCTCTGATTAGTCTCTCTGCATGGAATACTAAGTATTCGTCGTGCGTAGCTATTCCTACATAAGCCTTCTTCTTAAAAAGCGTCTCAAGACAATATATAAAGTTGTCTCTTACGATATCTTTCTCTTTATATGCTATTTTCCTTGGTTCGTCGTAAATACCTTTGCATAGTCTGAAATTTAGTCTTCCATCTGACAATTTCTCTATGTCGTTTATTGTTCTTCTCATGTATGCTTGAAGTACGGTTCCTATATTAAACTCATCCCTGTAATTTCTATAAATCTCGAGTGTATCGTCTGTGCATGTTGAATCTTCCATATCAATCCTGACAAATATTCCAAGTTCAGTTGCTCTTTTAAATATCTTTTCTATATTGTCAAGACATAGACTTTTTGAAAGTTTTAAACCCATTTGAGTTAATTTTAGCGATAAGTTAGCGTCTAATTTGTGGCTGTCTATAGCTTCCAAAACCTTTATGGCTAAGTTTCTGAAGTGTATTGTTTCTTCGGCATTAGAAACAAACTCACCCAAGACATCAATAGTTGTCATCGCACCTTGAGCGTTGAGTTGTTTTGTTACCCTTATTGCATCTTCGAGTTCAGGGCCTGCTATGTATCTTTTAGCAAAAACAGCCACCGCCTGCGGTGGCACTTTATCTATTACAAGACTTACGCTTTTGTTGAAAAGCGACATTTTACTCCTCCGCCATGAATGGATATTCAAAACTTTCTGGTGCTATGAAGTTTTCTTTAATTGCCCTTGGTGTTACCCATCTTAAAAGATTTAGATGACTTCCTGCTTTGTCGTTTGTTCCACTGCCTCTTGTTCCGCCAAATGGCTGCTGGCCAACGACTGCACCTGTTGGTTTGTCGTTTATGTAGAAGTTTCCTGCACTGCCTTCAAGTATATCTATAGCTACTCTTGTTGCATCTCTGTCTTCTGAGAAGATTGCACCAGTCAATCCGTATGGGCTTGTCTGGTCGCACAGATGTAGTGTTTCAATATATTTATCATCATCGTAAGGATAAATCGTTACGACCGGGCCAAATATCTCTTCTTCCATTGTTTTGAAGTGTGGGTTTTCTGTTAAGATGACTGTTGGCTCAACAAACCAACCCTTAGAGTTGTCGTATCCACCGCCTTTTACAATCTCAGCATCGCTTGCATTTTTTGCATAGTCTATGTAGCTTGTAACTTTTTTAAAGGCTTTTTCGTCGATTAGGGCGTTCATAAAGTTTGTGAAATCTTCTGGTGAACCCATCTTTATCTTGTCAATCTCTTTGAATAAGTCATCCTTTATTTCGCTCCACATAGATTTTGGTATATAGACCCTTGAGACAGCAGAGCACTTCTGTCCCTGATATTCGTATGCTCCTCTTACTATAGCTGTAATTAATTTTCTTCTGTTTGCTGACTTATGAACAAATATGTAATCTTTTCCACCCGTTTCACCGACGATTCTGGGATATGCTTTGTATTTGTGAATGTTTTCTGCCATCATTTGCCACATCTTGTTAAATGTTGGCACGCTTCCTGTAAAGTGGATGCCTGCAAAGTGTTCAGATGCAAATACGAAATGACCAATTTCTCTTCCAATTGCAGGTATAAAGTTAATTACACCGTCTGGCAGACCAGCTTCCTGCAAGATTTTCATGAAAATATATGGTGCATAAACAGAACTTTCTGCTGGTTTCCATAAGACAACATTACCCATCATTGCCGGTGCTGTTGGCAGATTTCCTGCAATTGATACGAAGTTGAAAGGTGGAACAGCAAAGATGAATCCTTCCAAAGGTCTATACTGCATTATGTTCCATGTGCCTTTTGGTGAATATAAAGGCTGCTCTTCGTAAATTTTCTGCATATAGAACAGGTTAAACCTTAGAAAGTCTATAAGCTCACAAGCTGAGTCTATCTCTGCCTGGAATACATTTTTGCTTAAAGAGAGCATGGTTGCAGCATTTATCAGATATCTGTATTTTGTGCTTAAAAGCTCTGCAGCCTTCAAGAATATGGCAGCTCTGTCAATCCAATCATACTCTCTCCACTTTTTAGCTGCCTGCATTGCTGCATCTATTGCCATGTTTATCTCTTTTTCTCCTGCCATGTGATAGACGCCGAGAACCGATTTTGTGTCGTGCGGCTCAACGATTTTTGCTACATTACCTGTTTTTATCTCTTCTCCGCCGATTATCAAAGGAATCTCAATCTCTTGGGATTTTATCTCTTTGATGGCTTCTTTTAATTTTTCTCTCTCTTCCGTTCCTGGTGCATAGGAATAAACCGGCTCATTTGTTGGGATTGGGATTCTTGCTATGGTGTTGCGCATAGGACACCTCCTAAAATTATTTTATTTCAAAACACTTTCACTATAATGAACATAAACCAATTTTAAAAATAAATCAAGTATTTTAATAAGAATTTTGCAAAAGTGGGCTGTTCTATTTTTAGAAATTAAACCAGAGCAAATGTATAGGAGAGCATAAACATGTCGTTTTCCGTAAGTTCAAGTGTGTTTGTTAAAGAGATGTTTAGTAGGTTGTTTGTTGGCTCTGCCTTTAGGTTTGCTTCTTCTTTGAATATGCAACCTAAGTATATATCCTGTTTCTCATTTACAAGAAGAAAATCCTTTGCCTGTTGCTCTATGCTCTCTTTTAATTCAAACCTATCCTTTGAAATCATCATGTAATCCATCCAGTTGTTGAACTTCAGCTCAAACCCAAAATCTATGCTCATAGGTTTTAGGGTTATGAAGTATATATCAACAACGAGAGATTTTTCCCTTATGTTGAAAACCTTTTTGATTTGGCCATTTTCAAAATCCCTTTCAAAGATGGCAGAAGAAGATGTGCTGCTTGCAAACGGCTCTTCTGTCTCTATGCTAAGTTTGTCTTCAAATGAAGCCGTGCTTATTAGGGTTATGCCTTTGTTTTTTACCTGCCAGCTTAGAATTTTTCCTGTATTGTCGATGTTTATAATAAAATCTGTGTTTTTTAAAGAGAAATAGCTCTCTTTTTCTTCTACTTCTGGATACTCCATAGGCTCAACCTTGTCTTTATCAAGATATCCATGTTCTTCTCCGATGAGCTTTTTGATATTTTATCTAACTCATACAGCTCTTCAAGTATTTTCTCTATCTTATTTTTCCCTATTGTCTCACATATTTTTCTGTATCTATCAAAGCTTGCCCTGTTGAAAGTCTCTGAAAATGTATCTCTGTTCATTATGCATGATGAGTAGGCTTTTATTAACTCTCCGCTGAATAGGTGAATAAACAATGGTGGCGGGAATTGAGATAGTAGGCTGTCTAAATTTTCAGCCATCTTGTCAAGTCTGTTTTTTGCTATTGTCTCTATAAAAAACCTGAAGTCTGGTTTTAAGGTTATAGTTAAGCACTTTTCGACATCTTCCTTTGTTATAACTGTTTTGTTTAGGGTGAAAAGTAAGAGCATAGACAGTGCGTTGTTCATGTATGTTGTGTTTTTTGTGCTTATGAAAAGGTTTAATAATCTGTTTACGGCTTCTTTGTCTATCTGTTTTTTCTGTTTTCTTACTGTTTTTACGATGAAATCTTCTATCTCTTTTTCTGTTGGCGGCTCAAATGTTATGACATTGTCAAACTTTTTACACTTAATCAAATCGATGATTACAACATTGCTTTTGGGCTTTGGTAGGTTTATTTTCTCTATCTCGAACAAGGGTTTGCAGTAAAATAGCTTTTTCTCTTTTTCGAACAAACCTTCTGATAAAAGCTTTGTTTTTAAATCTTCAAGCTCATCTTCGTTTTCTATAAAGAGTTTTTTTAGTTTTAGTCTGCGTTTGTCGGCTATTCTTTTTGCATATATCTCTTTTAGAAAGTAATCTTCGCCGCAGAAGATATAGAAGTTTTCTATTTGATTCTTTTCAATTTTCTGCTTTAGCTCTTTTTGATTCATAGCTCTTTTCAACAAAGCTCTTTATAACAGGGTGCGGGTTTAGTGGCCTTGATTTAAACTCTGGATGGAATTGAACACCGATAAAGAATGGGTGCTCCTTTATCTCTATTATCTCAACAAACTCCTTGTCCGGACTTTCGCCGCTTATGACAAGCCCGTGTTTTTTGAAAAGCTCTTTGTAATCGTTATTGAATTCGTATCTATGTCTGTGTCTTTCGGATATCTTCTTTTTGTTGTAAATTTTGTGTGCAAGTGTTGATGGTGCTATTATGCATGGGTATGCTCCAAGACGCATTGTGCCACCTTTGTCTGTGTTTTCGTCTCTTTCTATAATTTGGCCGTCTTTTTCCCATCTCTTTGCAAGGTGTATAACCTTATGCTCTGCATTTTTATCAAACTCTTCTGAATGAGCATTTTTTAATCCTACGACATGTCTTGCAAACTCGACAGCGGCTGCTTGCATTCCAAGACAGATACCTAAGAAGGGTATTTTGTTCTCTCGAGCATACTGAATGGCCTTTATTTTGCCTTCTATACCTCTTAATCCAAAACCGCCAGGCACTAAAATACCGTCAACATCGCCAAGCAGTTTATCGGGTTCTGTTTCTTCTAACTCTTCTGCTTCTATCCATTTTAAGTTTACCTTTATGTTCATTGATGCTCCAGAGTGAATAAAAGCTTCTATGAGACTTTTGTATGACTCTTTCAATCCTACATATTTGCCGACAAATGCTATTGAGACAGAGTCTTTTGGTTTCTTTATTGATTCAACCATCTCCTGCCATTGGCTTAAATCCTGCTCTTTTTTTGGTTCTAAACCCAATTTTTTAAGCACAAGTTCATCGAGCTTCTCTTTTTTAAATCTGAGTGGAATCTCATAAACAGTATCAACATCAACGGCGTTGATTACGGCTTCCTTCTCCACATTACAGAACATTGCAATCTTTTCTTTTGCTTCGTTTGTTAGCCTTTTTTCGCTTCTGCATACGATTATGTCTGGTGAAATTCCTATGGATTGAAGCTCTTTTACGCTATGTTGAGTTGGTTTTGTTTTGAGCTCGCCAGCAACCTTTATGTATGGGACAAGTGTCAGGTGAATGTAAAGGCAGTTATCCTTTCCGACATCATATCTCATCTGCCTTATTGCTTCCAAAAAAGGCAAACCTTCAATATCTCCGATTGTTCCACCAATTTCAACGATTAAAACATCTTTGTCTTTGCCTGCTTCCTTTATGCGCTTTTTTATCTCATCTGTTATGTGCGGGATAACCTGAACGGTTTTGCCTAAGTAATCGCCTTTTCTCTCTTTTGTTATAACGGTGTAATACACCTGTCCGGTGGTGAAGTTGTTTTTTCTGCTTAATGTTAGACCTGTGAATCTCTCATAATGTCCCAAGTCTAAGTCTGTCTCTGCACCATCATCAAGCACATAGACTTCTCCGTGTTGATACGGGTTCATTGTGCCTGGGTCAACATTTATGTATGGGTCTATTTTGACAAGTGAAATCTTTAAGCCGTAAGACATAAGAAGTAAGCCCAACGATGCACTTGTTATGCCTTTTCCGAGCGATGAAACAACGCCACCCGTTATAAAGATGTATTTTTTTGCCATAAAACACCCCTTCACTCTTTTTCTAACAGACCAGTATAAGTAAAAGGGTTATTTTGAGCAAGAAAAATTAAGCAAGCAGGGTTAAACCCTGCCTGTTATTTGGATGTTAGAATCTGGAAGTCTTCCATTAAGGATTGCAAGTCTTCTTCATGTTCAACTTCATCTTCAAGAATCTGGAGTGCAAGATTGTAAGTGATTGGGTCTTTCATGTGGGTTATCTCAAGCAGACTCTTGTAAACGCTGATTGCACACTGTTCACCCTTTATGTTCTGTCTTAAAATCTCTTCAACCACAGGGTTTGAAGGTGCATCATAACCGCAGTTTGTGAAATCATACCACTTTTTTGGCTCTAAAATAGGTGTTCCACCAAGCTGTATAATCCTGTTTGCTACCATATCTGCATGACGCAACTCATCGTTTGCATGCTCTGTTAGTTCAGTTATAACAGCATCTTTCATAGGTCCTTTAACCAGTTTTGCACCAAGCCAATACTGATAATATGCAAGCCACTCATCAGCATATGCTTTGTTTAAAAGATTAATGACTTCGTTAACATCCATTCCTACAATTTCAATACCTTTGCTACCCATAGAGCACCTCCTTAATTTGTCTGGATTTATTTCATCTTTGAGTATAAACGCTTTTTTGTGTAAAGGCAAGTTTTGGAAAGGTTTTTGTTTCTTCTGTTTATTTTATAAAACACCTTTACAAATAAAGGCTTTTTGTATAATATAAACGCTGGAAAATTTTTTGGGAAGAAGGAGTGAAGTATGCTTACTAAGGAAGAGAAGCAAGAAATCATCAAAAAGTTTGGGAAGAATGAGAACGATACAGGTTCTGCTGCTGTTCAGATTGCCCTTTTGACAGCAAGAATTAAATATCTGACAGAGCATTTTAAAACCCACAAGAAGGATTTTCACTCAAGAAGGGGACTTCTCAAACTCGTCGGAAGAAGAAGAAAACTTCTTAAGTATTTAAGGAATTACAATTTCGAAGAGTATAAGAAGGTAGTAACAGAACTTGGCTTGAAGGGTTAATCTATGGTTTTCGTTCAGAAGACTATAAACGGTAAACCTTTCAAGATAGAGACGGGTTGGTATGCAAAGCAGGCTGACGGTGCCTGTGTTGTAAGACTTGGCGACACGATGGTGCTTGCCACTGCTGTCTCTTCAAAAGAGCCACCAAAGGAGTTTTTGGACTTTTTGCCTTTGACGGTTAATTATCAGGAGAGATTCTATGCTGCGGGTAAGATTCCGGGTGGTTTTGTAAAGAGAGAAGGTAAGCCAACCAATCACGAGACGCTTGTGTCTCGTTTGATAGATAGATCCATAAGGCCTTTATTTCCCAAAGACTATAAACAAGAGATTCAGGTTATCGTTACAACTATAAGTGCAGATGGAGAGAACGACCCAGCTGTTTTGGGTATAACGGCAGCATCGTGTGCTTTATGCTTGAGTGATATACCGTTTTTTGGCCCTGTTGCTGGCGTTAGGGTAAGTAAGATAAACGGTAGACTTGATGTGTTCTCTTCAATGAAAGAGCTGGATGAGTCGAAGCTCAATCTGATACTTGCAGGCACAAAAGAAGCCATAAACATGATAGAAGCGGGTGCTGTAGAGTTAAGCGAAGATGAGATGGTTGAAGCTATAATGTTTGGAAAAGAGCACTTAAATGCCCTGCTTGAAGCTCAAGAAGAGATTATCTCAAAGGCTGCAAAACCAAAGAGAGAATATGTGCCGATAGATGTTTCTGAAAATATAGTGAATAAGATAGAAGAGCTGGCTTCTGATGAGCTTACGGAAGCTGTTAACATAAAGGAGAAAAAGAAGAGAAACTCAACGATAGAAGCGATTTTCAACAAGGTTAAAGAGAAGATAGTTGATGAGTTTGAAGACGAAGAGTATATAGAAGAGAAGACGGCGGCTGCATTTGAAGATGTTGTTAAAAATATAGTAAGAGCCAAGATAATAAATACAGGTGTAAGGATAGATGGCAGACAGCTTGATGAGATAAGACCTATCACCTGTGAAGTGGGTGTTCTGCCGAGAGCCCATGGTTCTGCTGTATTTACGCGGGGTGAGACTCAGGCACTTGTTGCAACCACTCTTGGTTCAAGGGAAGATGCCCAGATTATAGATGATGTCTCAGAAGAGGGATACGAAAGATTTATGCTGCATTACAACTTCTTACCATTCTCAACGGGTGAAGTAAGAAGATTAGGTCCGCCGGGCAGAAGAGAGATAGGGCATGGCAATCTTGCAAAAAGGGCTGTTGAGCCGATGTTGCCAACCGAAGAGGAGTTTCCTTATGCTATAAGAGTGGTCTCTGACATACTTGAGTCAAATGGCTCAAGCTCAATGGCAACGGTTTGCGGTGCAACACTCTCTTTGATGGATGCTGGTGTACCTATAAAGAAACCGGTAAGCGGCGTTGCAATGGGCCTTATAAAGTATGAAGGTGGTTATGCAATTTTGACTGATATACTGGGTGATGAAGACCATTACGGCGATATGGACTTCAAGGTTGCAGGCACGAAAGATGGTATAACAGCTCTTCAGATGGATATAAAGATAACGGGTGTTGATGCAAACCTTCTCAAAGAAGCGCTTGAAAGGGCAAGAAAAGCAAGACTGTTTATACTTGACAAGATGCTTGCCGTTTTGCCTTCACCAAGGCCGTCAATCTCCAAATATGCACCACAGATTAGAAGCTTAACTATAAATCCAGAGAAGATAAAGGATTTGATAGGGCCTGGTGGAAAGACGATTAAATCGATTATAGATAAGACGAATGTTAAAATAGATATCAATCCAGACGGTAAAATAAATGTGTTTGGAACACTTGAGTCAGACCTTGATGGTGCTGTTGAGCTTATTAGGGAAGTTACAGCAAGCCTAAAAGAAGGCGATGTGATAGAAGGCGTTGTAACGCGTATAGAGAAGTATGGAGCATTTGTAAAGATTTTACCCAACAAGGAAGGTTTACTGCACATCTCCCAGATTTCAAACGACAGGATAACCAACATAGCCGATGTTTTGCACATAGGCGATAAGGTAAAAGTCAAGGTTATGAACATCGATGAGTTCGGTAGAGTGGCTTTAAGCAGAAAAGTCCTTCTTAACAACACTTCAACAAGTCCATCCAATGAAGATAAAAAGGATAGCTAAGGATACAAAGAGCGTTTCCGTGGGTATCTTTGTGCCCACAGGAAGCGCCTTTGAAACAGAAGAAGAGCAGGGTTTAGCCCATTTTATTGAACATATGCTCTTTAAGGGCACAAAAAATAGAACATACAAAGAGATAGCCGCAGATATAGACAAGATTGGCGGCGTTATAAATGCCTTCACTTCGGCTGAATATACAGGCTTTTACATAAAGGTTTTGAGAGATTATTTAGAAGAAGGCTTTGATGTGTTGGCTGATCTGATAAAGAATTCACTTATTGATGAGAAGGAGCTTGAAAAAGAGAAGGGTGTAATTATTGAAGAGATAAACATGGTTGAAGACAATCCAGATGAAGCCGTTTACGAAGCGTTTACAAAAAACGCTATTGAAGGCAGTTATGGAAAGCCGATTCTTGGCAGCAAAGAGAAGGTCTCTTCATATACAAGGGACGATTTGCTCAATTTCTTGGGCAAGTTTTA
The DNA here is from genome assembly GCF_000420385.1 of Hippea alviniae EP5-r. Lineage (NCBI taxonomy): Bacteria > Pseudomonadati > Campylobacterota > Desulfurellia > Desulfurellales > Hippeaceae > Hippea > Hippea alviniae. The sequence goes on from NZ_ATUV01000002.1 coordinate 311,424, forward strand.
CAATCCGGATAAGATTATTGTCTCTGCTGTAGGTGGTGGTGTTGAAGGGTTTGATTTTAACTTAGAAGGTGATTTTTTCTTTGATGAGTATAGACAAGATTATTCATTTGAGCCCACTTTTAAATTTAAGCCGGGTATAGATGTTATTAGACGGGATATATTTCAGACGAATGTGGTTATGGGATGCGAGCTGTTTGATGTGTATGATGAGAGAAAATATGCAGCTTACATATTGAACGATAGCTTTGGCGGGATGATGAGCTCTCGTCTGTTTCAATCTATAAGGGAAGATAAGTCGCTCTGCTATAGTATTTACTCATCCATAAGGCTTTATAAAAAAGGCGGGATGTTTGTTGTCTCTGCTGCAACATCAAACGAAAAGGCTCAAAAGCTTTTAGATGCTGTGAAGAGTGAGCTTTTGAAGTTAAAAAAGCAAGGTTTAACAAAACAAGAGCTTGAAGATGCAAAAACGCATTCGCTCGGCTCTTATGCATTGGGACTTGAATCTAACTATTCTGTAATGGTCAAGCAGGCTGTTGATACGATACTGTATGGCGATTACATTGATGAGAAGATTATTATGGACAAGATTAAGTCTGTTAACATGGACGATATCAATGAGATTATTGAACTTATAGATTTAGATAGGTTTCATATAACATGTCTTGGAAATATTGACTCCATAGATTGGTAAAGGAGCAGAAAATGAAAAGGTATCTGATGACGCCGGGTCCTACTCCTGTTCCAGAAGATGTGGCTCTTTACATGGCAAAACCCATCGTTCATCACAGAACAGACGAGTTTAAGAAGGTGTTTGATGAGACAAAACAGCTAATCAAGCGTCTATTCAAGACAGAAAACGAGATTGTTATGTTTGCATCAAGTGGAACAGGAGCTATGGAAGCCGCAGTTAGCAATGTATTGAATGAAGGTGAGAAGGCTATCTCTATAAATGCGGGTAAATTTGGCGAAAGATGGGGAAAGTTGATAAGGGCTTTTGGTGGAGTTAATCTTGAGCTGACTTATGAGTATGGTGATTATGCGAAGGTTGAAGATATAAAGGCTTTGATTGAGAAAAACCCGGATGTAAAGGCTGTTTATATTCAGGCGAGTGAAACTTCGACAGGCACATTTCATCCTATCGATGAGATTGGCTTGATGCTTAAAGAGAAGTATCCTGAAGTGGTTTTTGTTGTTGATGGTATAACGGCTTATGGTGCAATTGATGTTGAGACGGATAAGTGGAATATAGACATAGGCATAACGGGTTCTCAAAAAGCATTGATGCTGCCACCGGGTTTGAGTATTTTGTCTGTGAGCGAGAAAGCCCTTAAGAAGATAGAAAAAAGCAATAACAGGTTTTACTATTTTGATATCTTGGGTGAGTTAAAAGCCAAATGGGGTAACTATACACCTGCTGTCTCTTTGGTTTTTGGACTTAACGCTGCAGTTAAGAAGATTCTTGATGAAGGTTTAGAGAATGTTTTTAAAAGACATAAGTTGCTTGCAAAGGCTACAAGGGAAGCGGTTAAATCCTTAGGTTTGAAGCTTTTAAGCAGAAGACCTGCAGACTCTTTAACTGCCGTTTATTCTCCCGAAGGGATAGACTCATCTGAGATTATAAAGTTGATGAAGTCTTACGGTGTTGAGATATCAAACGGTCAGGCTCATCTAAAGGGTAAAATATTCAGGATAGCTCATCTTGGATACTTCGATAAAGCTGATATATTGATGGTGATTTCTGTTCTTGAAATTGCCTTGAAAAAGCTGAATGCAAATGGTAATTTTGGCGAAGGAATCAAAAGAGCAATGGAGATATTGAGTGAATAGAATACCGTCTGGTGTTGTTCTATTTTTTGAGCCTTTAAGCTCTATAAGAAGGGAAGCAGAAAATAAGCTTATCAGTCTGTTTAAAGATAGCGGCTATTCAGAGATAATAACTCCCACTTTTGTCTATGAAGATTCTGTGAGCGAGTTTCTATTTGAGCCACTGAAAAACAAGCTTTTTAAGATAGTTGACAAGAATAGCGGACAGACGATGATTCTAAGGGCTGATATAACGCTTCAGATAACCCAAGCTGTTATGCTTGGTGATTTTGATTTTCCCGTTAGGGTCTGCTATGCCCAGAATGTTTACAGAGATATAAAGGAGTATTTAGGTAAGAAAAGGGAGTTTAGGCAAGTTGGTGTTGAGCTGTTTGGTATAAAAGAGTTGGACGCAGATGAAGAGATAATATCGCTTGCTGTCGAAGGTCTAAAGAGATTAGGTTTTGATGATTTTTTTGTTAGAATAGGCGATACATACATATTAAAAGAACTTATCTCAAAATACAATCTTTCAAAAGAGAAAGCCGATAGACTTATGTTTCTTGTAAATAAAAAAAACTTATCTGATATAGAGAAAGAAGGTTATGAAGAAGGACTCATAAGTGAACTTAAAGAGTTGCAAGAGAGAAGTGGATTTGATAGAGATGGTGATGGTGAAATTTTCGAACTTGCAAAAAGGATACAAAAGAAGTTTGGATTGAGTGTGTTTTGCGATCTGTTTTATTGCGAGTATCCTATGTATCATCATGGCATAGCATTTGAGATTCTTGCAAAGGATAAAAAACTTGCCGTCGGCGGCAGGTATGGAAATATTACAAAACAGCTTGGAAAGTATATTCCGGCTACTGGTTTTGCTATAAATTTAGATGAAGTAAGCCAGATTCTCTTTGAAAGGAGAAAGTGATGAACAGGCTTGTTCTTGGTGCCCAGTGGGGCGATGAAGGAAAAGGCAAAATAGTTGATATCTTAACCGAAGAAGCAGATGTTATCGTTAGATATCAGGGTGGAAGTAATGCAGGCCATACGGTTTGTGTTTCGGATAAAACATTTATACTACACTTAATTCCTTCGGGAATTTTGCATCCAGAGAAGATTTGTGTAATAGGCAACGGTGTTGTTATAGACCCAAAAAGCTTTCTTGAAGAGAAACAGACACTTGAAGATTTAGGTATTGATATCGGTGAGAGATTGCTGATTTCAGAAAAAGCTCATCTTGTTATGCCTTATCATAAGGAGTTTGATGCAAGAAGGGAAGCGATACTCGGCAGTAGTAAAATTGGCACAACAAAAAGGGGGATAGGCCCAGCATACACCGACAAACATGCGAGAATGGGCATAAGGGTTTGCGATTTATTGAATTTGGAAGTGTTGAAAAGCAAGATAGAAGAGAATGTTAAAGAGATAAATAGGTTATGTGAGCTTTATGAGATAGAGCCGTTCGATGCGGGTAAGATTTTTGATGAGTATAGGGATTATGCAGAGAAGCTAAAGCCTTACATAAGAAACACGGTTTACTATTTAAACGGCGTTTTCAAGAACAAAAGAAACATACTTTTTGAAGGTGCTCAAGGTTCTATGCTCGATGTTGATTTTGGCACATATCCGTTTGTTACATCGTCTCACCCGACTGTTGGCGGAGCATTTACTGGCACAGGCCTGCCTTATAAGGCTTTGGATTCTGTTGTGGCTGTGGTTAAAGCTTATACAACAAGGGTTGGAAATGGGCCGTTTCCGAGTGAGTTAACTAATGAGCTTGGTCAAAAGATAAGGGATAAAGGCGCAGAGTATGGTGCGACAACAGGCAGACCGAGAAGGTGCGGTTGGCTTGATTTGGTTGTTGTTAAATATGCTGCAATGATAAATGGTGTTGATGAGATTGCCTTAACTAAGCTTGATGTTTTAGATGGGCTTGATGAGATTGAAGTTTGTGTTGGTTATGAGTATGAAGGTAAGAAGATAGGATACATACCTTCGCAGCTTGAAGAGTTTGAAAAGTGTAAGCCGATTTACAAAACATTTAAGGGTTGGGATTCAACAAAGGGTGTGCTTAATTATGATGATTTGCCAGAGAATGCAAGGAAGTATATCGAGTATATAGAGTGGTTTGTTGGTGTTAAGGTAAGTATTGTCTCAACGGGTGCAAAAAGGGAAGAGACAATAAGGAGGTAATCCATGTGTGTATTCTGCAAAATCGTGAATGGTGAGCTACCAGCTGATAAAGTTTATGAAGATGAGAAGTACATGGCTTTTAAGGATATAAATCCAAAGGCTCCTGTGCACATCTTGATAATTCCTAAGGAGCATATTGAGTATCTTGCAGATATAGACGAGACAAACAAACATATAATTGCTGATATGGCTGTTATTGCAAACAAGATAGCCAAAGAGCTTGGTATAGATAAGACAGGCTATAGGGTTTTGATAAACAATGGACCAGATGCCGGCCAGGAAGTGTTCCATATACATATGCACTTGCTTGGCGGCAAGAAGATGGCGTTTACGGTTTAGAAGATGAAGATTCTTGTTATAAATGGACCTAATTTGAATCTACTGGGTGAAAGGGAAAAGTCTATATATGGTGATATCTCGCTTGACTCAATAGAGCAGCGTCTTATAGACAAGGCAAGGATGCTCAATGTGGAAATTGAGTTTTTTCAGTCTAACTCAGAAGGTGAGATTGTAAACAGGATACAGGAAAAGGATTATGATGGAGTTGTGATGAATGCTGCAGCCTATGCGCATACAAGCATAGCAATAAGGGATGCACTCCTTGCCGTCTCTGTGCCGTTTATTGAAGTTCATATCTCTAATGTTTACAAAAGGGAGCCTTTTAGACATAACTCTTATTTGTCAGATATAGCTTTGGGTGTTATTGTTGGGTTTGGTATTTATGGCTATGAGTATGCATTGGATTATCTTGTTAAGGTTCTAAGACGAGCCTAAAACCAATAAACTCTTCCCTTAAACCCGGCAGATAATTGCTTCGAGCTGAGAGTCTGTTGTCTTCAAAGGCGTTAAACCAGTTGCCACCTCTTACTACCTTTACTAAGATGTAAGGTGTTATATATACAGGGTCTTTCTTGTTGTTCATGTATTTGTATGCTTTATTGTAATAGGTGTCATAGCACCACTCTGCAGCATTGCCCAACATGTCGTATAGCCCAAAGTTGTTAGGTAGGAAACTTCCTACGGGTGCTGTTCCTACATAACCATCTTTGCATGGGAAATGCTTTTTTGAAACCTTGTATTTGTTTAGTTTATTGTAGGCTGTCTCGTCGTAAACATTGGCATATTTGCATGCATCTTTTGGGTTTGTCCAGTATGTGTCTCTTTTTAGGCCTGCTCGTGCTGCATATTCCCACTCTGCTTCGGTTGGCAACCTATAAACTTCACCGGTTTTTGCTATAAGCCACTTTATATATTGTTGAACTTCGTCCCATGATACATTAACAACAGGCTGATTGGGTTTATCAAGTGTGTATAGTTTACTGCTTCCACTGTCATGTTTTGGGTCAAACATCCAAAATTGTTTGTTTGTTACTTCATATTGTCCTATAAAATATCCACTTAAACAAACCTTGTGCTGTGGTTTTTCGTCTTTTCTTGCTAACTTATCATTTGGGTTTGCTCCCATCATGAAGCATCCACCAGGTATATAAACAAACTTCATGCCTAAGGCGTTTGTATAGTGGGTTGGTCTTACAAGCAAAGACCATTTTGAGTTGGCAGGCAAACCCTTTGGGAAATCTTTAAAGACATCCCAGTATATTCTCTTGTTGTTACCAACATTTACAAGGCCTATATCTCCCTGCAAGTGCAGGTTTCGTGTTGTGTATATCTTGCCATCCGGTGTTTTTATTTCTATGCCAACAACAGCTTCCTGATTGGGATTACCTATAAGGTCGTAGTAAAAAACCAAGTAATTGCCGTCTTGTTTAACCTGAGCATTTTGATACTCTAAAGCAAAAGCGTTATTATGAAGACTAAATATAATTGCTACTAAAAGAAAAACAAGCCTTCTCATTTTATTTTAATTCGGCCAATTTCTGAAAATCTTTATATGTTTATCTTTAGAATGTTCATTCCGTTTACTCTTTCGTATGACAGTTTTTTTGCAAAGTTGAATACGAGAAACAGACCAAGCCCGCCTTCTTTTCTCTCTTTTAAAGGTAATTTGTTCTCTTTTGTTTTATACTTTGTCGGGTCAAATTCACCGCCATCGTATTCGATAATTAAGATTATTGTGTCTTTGTCTAACTCTGCTTTTACATTTGTATATGTTGCGTTGAGTTTTGTTGCGTGAAAGAAAACATTTGTAATTAGCTCTTCATAGATCAGTCTAAAGCGATAGCATAATCTCTCATTGTTTATTATTTTACAAGCCTTATCGGTAAACAGAAGTGCTTTTTCCAAGTTTTCCTTCTCTAAAGTAAATCTATCTTCTATCATTTTTTATTCCATCTTTTTTAAAAACGAGTAAAATCCAGAGATTTTTAACACTTCATCGACCATGCTTTTTGGTTTTGAGATATAGGCTGAAAATCCTTTGGCGTCAACCTTTTTTGCTGCCATGAGAAGAACCTGAAGGCCTGCTGAGCTTATATATTCAAGTTTTTCAAGGTCAAAAATGATATCACCTTCAAAAGAGTTTAGCTGATTTTCTACTTCTTTGTATATCTCTTCGGCATTCAAAGAGTCGAGACTTCCTTCTATCGATATTGTGAGTTTGTTATCTTTTGTTTCGAAATTAACCCCCATTGCTCCCTCCTTAACTGTTCGGTGAATTCCTACGCTTAATTCTATCATAAATCATAATCTGTTTAAAGTAAAGATAAGTCAAGGTATTTGAATTTTTGATCAATTAGGCCATTTTATATAAGGAACGATTTTTGCTTAAAATTAGAAAGAATTTTGTGGAAAGGAGTTGTTTATGAGAAAGTTTATTGGTTTATTGATTTTTGTGTTGGTTTTGACATTTACTTATGGATGTAATTCTAAAACAGAAAGACATACTTTGAAAAAGAGCGTTATTAAAAATTATGGCATACTTGTTGGGCTTGTTGAAGTTTATGGGAAAGATGTGTACATCGTTTCTAATTATACTTCTCGCTCAAGGGTGAGTTATTATGTTGAAGGTAGACTCAAAAACGATATTGCAAGACTCAACGGAAAGGTTGTAGAAGTTAAAGGTGAAACTCAAAGAATAGGCTGGTCAGGAACTATTAAGGTTGAGAAAATCATTAGGGTTATAGGAAGTGCAGAAGAGAAAGACTTTATTTACAAGGGAATTCAACCGAAAGGCAGGTAGGTTATGATTTTGGCAAAGAAGGAAAAGGGCAGATATAAAGCGTTTCCGACTGTTGTAAAGGTTGAAGATAAGATAATTGTTGCCTATAGAGATGGAGAAACTGAAATTACAAAACCGCACGGCAAGAATGGCAAAGTAAAAATTTTGAAAAGTAAGAATCTTAAAGAGTGGACAGAATTTGACACGCCGTTTAACGATAATGAGCTTGATGCTATACTTTCCGGTCCTTTTGATGATGAAATTATTTTGGTTACGAGAAGTTTTGAGTACAAAAAGAGAAATGAAAGTTATGTTTCGAGATTTAAAATAGATAGTCTGCCTACAGAAAGAAGTAAAGTCCAGATAGAAAATGTTGTTTTAAGCGCATTTTTTGGCCATATGTTTGAGTTTGAAGGAGAACTTATAGCTTCGGCTTATGGTTTGATTGATGGTGTTCCCTTACCTTTGGTTTTGTCGTCTTCTGACAAAGGAAAAAGCTGGAAATTTAAAAGTGTCGTAGCAAGTAAAGATTTTGAGCCAAAACTGAATGAGATGTCCATAGCGAACTTGAATGATAGGTTTATAGCTGTAATTAGATCTTACACTGATACCTATGACCTTTTTTGCTCTTTTAGTGATGATTTAATCCGCTGGAGCAAGCCAAGAAAGCTTGATTTTGTTGGTCATGCGCCGAGTTTAAGAAGTTTATCAGATGGCAGAGTCTGTATGTCGTTTAGGGATTTAAATGAATCTCTGCCAGGATTTGGTTTGGCTATAACAGAAGATGGCAGAAAATGGGAAAGAATTAAAATAGGAAGTTATACTGGCGGTTTATACGAGGGTGGATATACGGACTTTGTTGAGCTTGATGATGGCAGACTTTTTGTTGTTTATTACACCTGTGATGAGGATAATGAGCCATGGATAGAAGGAAAAGTTATATCTCTAAGATAGGCATAGGCACCGCCCAGTTTGGTATGGATTACGGTATAAACAACCGCTCGGGTAAGGTTTCTGAAGGTGAAGTCTATAAAATACTAACCTATGCTTTAGAAGTGGGTATTGACCTTTTGGACACGGCTTCAAGCTATGGAAAAGCCGAAGTTGTATTGGGTAGTTTTGATGATATAGATAGATTTAAAATTATTTCGAAGTTTTTAGATAATGAAGAACCAGAATTGAGCTTAAAAAAGAGCTTGAAAAGGTTGAATGTAAAAAATATTTATGCGCTTTTGGCTCACAGATTTGAATCTATTAAAGACAATAGTGTTTTGGATAAACTCAAGGATTTAAAAAGAAAAGGGTTGGTTAAAAAAATTGGAGCTTCTCTTTATTATCCTTATGAACTTGAGTATATTTTGAAAAACAGTATTGACATTGACTTAATTCAAGTGCCCTATAATGTGTTTGATAGAAGATTTGAAAAATACTTTCCCGTTTTAAAGGAAAAGGGTATCGAAATTCACACAAGGTCGGCTTTTTTGCAGGGTTTGTTTTTTATAAAGTCAGAGAATCTGCATAGTTGGTTTGATAGTGTTAAGGATAAGATAAAGTTAATACAAGAATATGCCGATAAAAAGGGAGTAGAGTTATCTAAGCTTCTGCTTGTATGGGTTTTGAGAAATGATTTTGTTGACAAAGTAATTATTGGAGTTGACTCATATGAGCAATTTTTGAGTAATATTGATTTAAATGATGAAGTTTTTGAGCTTGTTGATTTTTTGGATGATTTTTCTGTTAATGATGAGAAAATAATAGTTCCATCATTATGGAGACTAAAATGAATGTCATGGATAGTTTTAGGCTTGATGGCAGGGTAGCTGTTATTACAGGTGGGTATGGACATCTTGGAAAAGCTATGAGTATGGCTTTGAAAGAAGCAAATGCTAAAGTTTTTGTTGCTGGAAGAAATAAAGAAAAGTTTTTGAATGCTTTCAATGACACCGACATTAAATTCGTAGAAATGGATATTTTAAATACGAAAAGTATCAAAAATGCATTTGAAACTATTGCTTCGAAAGATAACAAAATAGACATTCTCATCAACAACGCCGTAAACCTTGCTTGGGGTGATGCATTCATGGATGATAAGACTTGGAATAGTGGCGTTGATGGTGTTTTGAGTAGTGTTTTTAGGTGCATTAGAGAAGTTGTTGAGTTTATGAAAAATGGTGGGAGTATAATTAATATCTCATCGATGTATGGTTTTGTCTCACCAGATTTTAGAATCTATAAAGGCTTTGAAAACTACACAAACCCGCCGCATTACGGTGCTGCAAAAGCAGGAGTCATTCAATTGACTAAATATTACGCAGTAAGACTTGCTCCAAAGATAAGGGTAAACTGCATATCACCAGGGCCTTTCCCGTCTAAAGAAGTGCAAAAGTCAAAAGGCTTTATTGAAAATCTAAAGAATAAGGTGCCTTTGGGCAGAATTGGTTTACCTGATGAGCTAAAAGGTGCTGTGGTGTTCTTGGCGTCTGATGCTTCATCGTTTATAACAGGACATAATTTGATTGTTGATGGTGGGTGGACAATATGGTGAAAAATGAAAGAGTTGTTGCATTTATAGTCGCAAGACTTTCATCGTCGAGATTACCTAAAAAGCATCTTAAAATGATAGGCGACAGAAGAATGATAGATTGGACTATTTACTTTACAAAACAAATTAAACACTTAGATGAGATAGTAATAGCCACAACGAACGAAGAAGAGAATCGAGAGCTTGTTGGTGTAGCAAAAGAGCACAATATAAATATCTTTCTCTACGATGGAGATGTTGATGATGTTGTGGGAAGACTTACAAAAGCCGCGATAGAGTTTGACGCTGATGTTCCAGTTTTGGTTAGTGGAGATTGCCCTTTAATATGGCCTGATGCAACAAACAGAAGGATTGAAAAAATTTCGGAAGATAAAGAACTTGATTATGTTGGTTTTTGTCAGAAAGATGGCAAGTATCCGATTCATTCAAGTGTAGGTGTTTTTAGAAAAAAAGCATGGATTTTGGCTGATAAATTATCGAACAAGTCCAATTTAAGGGAGCATCATTTTCCTATTATAGGATTAAAGAAAGATTTATTTAAGATTGATTGTATTTTGTGTGATGATATTTTTTATAAGATAAATCATAGAATTTCTGTGGATACGCTTGCTGATTTGGAGTTTATGAATGCCGTATTCAATGAACTTAAAAAACGGGGTAAAGGTTTCAGTTTAAGAGATGTGGTGGAATTGTTGAGTGAAAAACCGGAACTTATGGAAATAAACAAGGATGTGCATCAGATAAGAATAGATGAGAGACCTAAAAAGGCTCTATTTATTGTTGAAAGCGATGAAAGTCTAAATTTATTTTTTGATATAGCTTACGATTTAACGAAGAAGGGAATGGGTGTTAGATTTTATTCAAAACATAGGAATATCAAAGATAGTATTATTTCAAAAGGTTTTGGGGTTATAGAGAACATTGAAAAGGCAAAATATGACTTTGTTATCAGTGATAAAAAGATGAATTATGAGTGCCCAGATGCTTCCGGGGTGAGAAACTTATAGAAAAGAATGGAAGAATATCTGTTTAAGGGCTAAGGTAGTGGGAAAATTAATTAGAATGGGGTTAAAGAACTAGTTTAGACGAGGAATTTATGGATAAGGTCAAATTCATTGCTGAGGTTTCCAGTAATCATAATGGAGATTTGGATAGATGTTTAAGGTTTGTGGAAGCAGCCAAAGATTGCAGTTGTGATGGTGTCAAGTTTCAGCTATTTAAGATTGAAGAGCTGTTTGTTCCTGAAATACTCACAAAGAGTGAAGAACACAGGAAGAGAAAGAAATGGGAATTACCCATTGAATTTTTACCCGAAATATCAAGGAAGTGTAAAGAGCTTAGCATAGAGTTTATCTGCACACCTTTTTATCTTGATGCTGTTGATGAGTTAGAGCCTTATGTTGATGCTTATAAGATAGCATCTTATGAACTTTTGTGGCATGATTTGTTTAGAAAATGTGCAAAGACTGGCAAGCCTGCGATAATTTCAACAGGTATGGCGACTCTCGATGAAGTCAAGTCGGCTGTTAATGTTTTAGTTAAAGAAGGTTGCAATGACATAACCGTTCTCCAATGTACTTCAAGTTATCCTACACCGCCAGAACAGTGCAATCTATCCGCCATTGAAACTATGAGAAAAGCTATAAAAGTGCCAAAAGGTGTAAATCTTAAATTTGGTTGGTCTGACCACTCTGTGAATGAAGGCGTGATTTTAAGGGCGATTCATAAGTGGAATGTTCAAATGGTTGAGTTTCATTTTGATTTGGAAGGTGAAGGTGAAGAGTTCGGCTTTGGTCATTGTTGGCTACCTGATAGGGTAAGAAGGATGATTCAGATGGTAAAGGATGGTTTTTTAGCCGATGGAGATGGTAAAAAGGAGCCGCAGCCAAATGAAATAGATGAGAGACTCTGGCGAGCAGACCCAGAAGACGGCTTAAGGCCACTAAAGAAAATAAGAAGTCAGTTTTAAGCAGGAATTTATAAAATTGTCGATATGTTACTTAATTGGTTGAATGGTTTGTGTTGAGAGTTTGACATTCTAATCACTGCAATATATATTGCAGTAATGATGGTTGCAATTCAAAGTGATAAGGTAAAGTGTGAAGTTTTATGATAGAAAACCCGAATTAAGTATCTTAAAAAGAGCAAAAGAGCTGTCTGAAAAATCGTCTATTATGACCTTTGTAATAGGCAGAAGAAGGGTGGGTAAAACTCGATTGATAAAAGAAGCTTTTAAGGACGACAATTTAGTGTATTTTTTTTGTATCAAAAAAGAATGAAAAACTGTTGTGCGAAGAATACTCTTCTATCATAAAAAACACCCTAAACACAAAAATCATCGGCAAACTTTTATCATTCAAAGATATTTTTGAATATATTATGATGATAAGCAGAAGAAGACAGATAAACCTTGCGATAGACGAACTTCAGGAATTTATGAGTATAAATCCGTCTATATATTCCGAGATGCAGAATGTATGGGATTCATATAGAGAAAATAGCAGGGTTAACCTTATTTTGTCTGGTTCTATATATTCTATCATGCACAAGATTTTTGAAGATAACAAAGAACCTTTGTATGGAAGGGCGGATAAAAAGATAGTTCTTTATCCTTTCGATGTAAATACACTGAAAGAAATATATAAGGACTACGAAAAATTTGACCCATACAATTTTATAAGCTTTTACGCCATTACCGGCGGTATAGCAAAGTATGTTGAATTGCTATGTAAAGAACAATCTTTAAAATTTGATGAAATGATTGATACGGTAATTTCTGACGGCTCGTTTTTCTTGAGCAAAGGAAGAGATGTTCTCATAGATGAGTTTGGGAAGGATTATCATAACTATTTTTCAATTTTATCTTTAATAGCCAACTCAAAAACATCAAGGAGCGAAATTGAAAGTATTTTAGAAAAAAGTGTCGGTGGCTATCTTGAAAATCTTGAAAAGGAATACATGATAATCAAGAAAATACGCCCAGTGTTTTCTAAGGAAAAGACAAAAAATATTAAATATGTTATAGACGATAACTTCCTGAATTTCTGGTTTAGATTTGTATATAGAAACTCATCCGCCGTAGAGATAAAAAATTTTGATTATGTAAAGAGATATATAAAAGAAAACTTTAACACCTTTTTGGGTAAAGTTTTGGAGAGATATTTTAAAGAAAAGCTAATGCTTTCTGGCAGATTTTCGTATATAGGCTCTTACTGGGATGAAAAGGGAGAGAATGAGATTGATATAGTTGCTTTAAACGAGATGGAAAAGCATGTCTTGATTGCGGAAGTTAAAATGAATAAAGACAGAATAAACATAAACACCTTAAAGCGAAAAGCGGAAAAAATTTTTCCTTATTTAAAAGGGTATGAAATAGAATATAAAGGTTTTAGTTTAGAAGATGTATAAATAATGCTAAGACAAGATTGGTTTTTATGTTGTGCATTGAGTTTTCTTTTATTTGATGAAAAGAAGCTGCAAAGACATTGCCGTTTTTCATATCCTATATTGTTGAATCTGAGCAACCTGGCTGACATGGATAAAAAGCCCGACGAACCAACCCGGAAAATAGCTTAAAATCGTTGAGCAAGACAAAAAAGTTGGCTTTATACCCTTTTGTTAAAATATAGTAAAATTGGTTAATGTAGTCAACAGTTAAATGACGGTGTCGAATTTATTGTTTATAAGGAATGCATCTTGCTAAAAGAAATATGAGCGTGGAGATGGATTATGTTTAAAATGGATTTGAAAGTTATAAAAGACAATTACTGTAAACTTTTGGGTAATAGTGTAGTTTTAAAGCTTAAAGCGTCTGAAGATGTGGGTCTTGGTCATCTGTCTCGGATGATAACACTTGCAAGCTTTATAAAAGAAGAGCAAAGAGATGTATTGTTTGCTATAAACGATTTCGATTATGCAAAAAAACGATTAAAAGATGAAGGGTTTGAGTTTGAAGTTAATCGGTTCGATAACGATGAGAGATTTGTTGATTATTTGATTGAGAAATATAAACCAAATACGCTTGTTATTGATGAAAAGCAGTGTTATTCAAAAAGTTCATTGCTAAAATGGCAAAAGTCAACAAAAATAGTCATAATTGATCATGTTTGCGAAAATTACAGAGTTGTTGATAAAATCATCGTACCCAATGCTCACTTCCAACCCAAAAAGTATGCAGGGTTTAAGAATATAGAATGGGGCTGGAATTGGGTTTTGATAAATAGGGAAATTTTGAAGTTAAAGCCGAAAGAAAAGCTACCCGAAAAGATAAATAAGATTGTTATTACAACAGGCGGCTCAGACCCAAAAGGGATGCTGTTTGATATAATTGATAAAATTAAAAATACCGACAAAGAAGTTTTGATTTTAATTGGTGATTCGTTTAAGCATCGTGAGAGATTAGAAAAATTAGACTTGCCAGAGAATTTTAAGATTGAGCCGTATCATCCGACTAAATTGTTAAAAGGCGATGTGGCAATTGCCACATTTGGTGTAAGTGTTTATGAGTTGATTTATTTAAATGTGCCTGTGTATTGTGTGGGACATACGAAAGAGAATGAAGAAGGGTGTAGGGTGTTGGCTAAAAGGTGTGAGATGGTAAGAGAATTTTTGAAATGGTATAGGAAAATATGATAAGCCAAAAAGACATAATTGTGAGTGTTGGAGCTGGTAAGAATCAAATCCCATTAATAAAAGAAATACGTAAGCAAGGTTATAAGTGTTTATCGTTCGATAGAAATAAAAATGCCGAAGGGTTTTTAATATCAGACTATTATGCTCCTATAAGTTCTTATGATTTTAGGAGCATAATTGAGTATATAGAGAAGAATGGTTTTGCCGATAGGCTTGCTGGTGTGTTAACAAGGTCAACAGGTATGCCAGTTTACTCTACTGCCATGATAGCGAAACATTTTAACCTGAAATATATAACTCCAGAAATAGCGAAGCTTTTAACAGACAAATCTTTATTAATAAGAAAACTAAATGAGTTGAACATTCCGTCCCCCAAGTTAATAATTAGTGATGGTTCTATACCGGATGATGTTGAATTTCCCGTTTTTGTTAAGCCGTCAAAAACAATTAAGTCACATGCTGGAATGTCGTTGTGCTTTAATGAGTTTGAACTGAAAGAAGCAATAGCTAAAGCTGTAGCAGTATCTGACAATGGAAAGGCTAACATCGAAGAATATTTAACTGGCTATGATATTGTTTCTATAGATTTTGTTAATAATGGAAAAATTTTTCATGTTTGCTACTTAGGAGAGCTAAATAAGGGCAAACCTGATTTTGTTGGTGCTGGCTGGTATATTCCACCTGAAGATTTTACTTTTGCAGTAAAGAAGACTGTTCATAAGTTTGTTGAGGAGCTCAGTATAAAGAATGGTTTTTTTCAGATAGCTACGAAAGTAAGCAAAGATTTTCAGCATGCCAAAATATATGAAATTCATGGAGAGATAGGTGGTGATTACACTTCTGATGTTTTTATACCTTCATGTTTCGATGGATACAATTTATTTAAGGAGAATATAAACTTTGTTTTAGGTAAACCTTTGGAAAAAACAAAACTCAAAAAGAAGTGCGCTATTATTTTTGATTGTAATCAGAAGGGAAGGTATGAAATAGCTTGTTTTAAAGGTTGGAAAGAGCTCCTGAAATTTGTGGGAACCAAGCGACAGGAAGGAATATATTTCTGTAATGATGATTAAATTTACTCTGTTATTAGATTGGAAATTGAAAATAGTTGATGGGGTAGGAATTGAAAGTTTGTTTGAAAGAGAAGAGTAAAGGTAGGGATTAAAAATGGATTTGAAAGAGCTATGCCAGAAAAAGGTGTCAGGAAAAGATAAATATGTTTCGTTATATCTAAATAAAAGAAATAGTAGGCTGTGATTTGAAAGGCGTAAACATAGATTTAGGAAGCGGTGATAAAGGGTTTAGTGAATATTGCAAGAGTATAGAAATAATTTCTTATCCATGTGATTATCCTAACTTTGATATAGAAAAGGATTCTATTCCTCACGAAAGTGAGAGTGTAGATTTTATTACAATGAATGCAGTCATAGAACATGTAGAAAATCCAAGTAATATTCTTAGTGAATCATTTAGAGTTTTGAAAAAAGGAGGGTTTATTTTTATAAGAACTCCTAATTGGAAAATGGATTGGAAAGATTTTTATAACGATCCTACGCATGTAAAGCCTTATTCGCCCGAGACATTAAAAAACACATTAGAATTATTCAATTTTGATGTTATTTTTCTGGAGCCAGGATTGATTGAAAAAAGTTGGTTTTGGAAATTGCCTAATTTTTTAAAGTGGAAAATAGCGGCAATAATAAAAGGTGGAACTAAATCTATTATAGCGGTAGGTAAAAAATGAAAGGAATTTCTAATAAAATTAGGAAGCATTTACTTATGTCTATCTACCACGCTGGTTCTGGTCATCCTGGCGGTTCTTTATCTGTCGTTGATATTCTGGCTTATCTTTACTTTGAAGAAATGAACATAAAAAGCCCTGATGACCCTGAAAGGGATAGATTTATTTTGTCTAAAGGCCATGCATGTCCTGCTTTGTATGCTGTTTTGGCTCTAAAAGGATTTATATCTAGAAGAGAATTATGGAGACTTAGAGAAACTAATGCTCTGCTTCAGGGCCATCCAGAAGTTGGCATTCCCGGAATTGAAGTTGCTTCTGGTTCTTTGGGTCAGGGTTTTTCTGCTGCTTTAGGTATTGCACTTGGAGCAAAAAGACTGAATAAAAAATTTAGAACCTATGTTATTTTGGGTGATGGTGAGTGCAACGAAGGTCAAGTGTGGGAAGGTGCAATGTTTGGAGCCTTTCATAAGCTTGACAATCTTGTCGCAATTGTAGATTACAACAACCTTCAAAGCGACAATACCTGTGATAATGTTACGGCTTTGTCTCCATTGGTTGATAAATGGAAAGTATTTGGATGGCATGTTATTGAGATAGATGGGCATAATTTTGAACAGATAAGAAACGCGTTTAGGGAGGCAAAATCTGTAAAAGGTAAGCCAACCTGCATCATTGCCCATACCATAAAAGGCAAGGGTGTTTCTTTTATGGAGAATAATCCTGCATGGCACGGCAGTAGAGGGCTAACAAAAGAAGAGTTGTTGCAGGCGTTAAAGGAGCTGAAGTCGTGATACCACTAAGAGAAGCGTTTGGAAAATATTTATTAGAGTTGGCGGAGAGGCGAAAAGATTTTTTTGTGCTTGATGCCGATGTTGCAGGTGGAACATTTACGCATTGGTTTAGAGATAAATATCCTGATAGATTTGTGCAGTGTGGTATCGCAGAGCAAAACATGTTTGGCGTAGCTGCAGGACTTTCAACGCTTGGGATAATACCGATAGTTTCAACCTATGCGATTTTTGCATCCTTAAGAGCAATAGAGCAGGCAAGAAATTCAATTGCTTATCCTAATTTTAATGTAAAGATTATAGCATCTCATCCTGGAATTGATGTTGGGCCGGATGGTGCAACTCATCAAGCTATTGAAGATTTGGCTGTTTATAGGGCAATTCCTAATTTTGTTGTCTTGTCGCCCGCCGATGAGATAGAATTAAAAAAATGTTTGGATTTTGCCTTAGATTATAAAGGTTCTGTTTATATGAGAACGGGAAGAAGCCCTGTGCCAAACATTCATGAGCACAATTATGAGTTTAGATTTAAAGAGCCGAATGTTTTGAAAGATGGCGATGGTATTGTTATTTTTGCAACAGGTATCGAAACTCACAGAGCCTTAAAGGCAGCTGAAGAATATAATGTATCCGTTGTTAATGTCCCAACACTTAAACCTGTGGATAAATATAGTTTTGCTGAAATTCTAAAAGGCAAAAAGTTTGCAATAACTTGCGAAGACCACAATATAATTGGCGGTTTGGGTTCTCTGATTGATTCTATTGTTGCAGAATTTGGTTTACCTGTAAAGGTTGTAAAAATAGGAATTATGGATAAGTTTGGTAAGTCTGGAGACCCAAAAGAGCTTGCTGAAGTTTTTAAAATAGATGAAAAGGCCATAAAAACGGAGATAAAAAAATGCTTAGAACAGCTTTAATAACTGGTGGTAGTCGTGGAATTGGAAAAGCAATAGTTAAAAGGTTGGCAGAAGAAGGTTATAAAGTTGCTTTTACATACAGAACAAACAAAGAATCTGCTTTAGAATTAGAAAAGCAGTTAAGCAAAAAAGGTTATGGTGTAAAATGCTTTTATCTTGAGCAATCAGAAAGAGAAAGTGTTAAAGAGCTAATAAAGTCTGTTGCAGAATATTTTGGTTCAGTTGATATTCTTGTAAATAATGCGGCTATGTCTCAAGAAAAACCTTTTGAAACTATAACAGACGATGACTGGGAAAAGATGTTGAAGGTAAATCTTCAAGGACCTTTTATGCTTATACAAGAAACTTTACCTTTTATGTTAAAGCAGAAATGGGGAAGAATAATAAACATAACATCCATCGGCGGTCAGTGGGGTGGTTTTAATCAAGTCCATTATGCTGCATCAAAGGCAGCTTTGATAAATCTTACGCACTCTATCGCAAAGATTTATTCAAGATATGGTATAACATCAAACGCAGTAGCTCCGGGACTTGTTGAGACTGATATGTCTGCTTATGAGCTAACAACCGAAGCAGGTAAGAAGAAGGTCGAAAATATACCTGTTGGTAGAGTTGCAAAACCTGAAGAAGTGGCGGCAGTTGTCTCATTTTTAGCAAGTGAAAAAGCAGCTTACATTACAGGTCAAACGATTAATGTGAATGGTGGAATGCTATTTAGTTTCGGAGTGTAGCAAAATAAATAAAACGAGGTGAATGAATGGATAAAGCGGTTTATTTGATAGGGGTTGGAAAATTAGGGTTAAGGATTTTAGAGTGGGCAAAAGAATTGGGGTTGAAAATAATTTTAACAGACAAGAATAAAAGTGCTCCAGGATTAGGTCTTGCTGATGAAGTTCTTATAGCTGATGGTTCTGATGTTGATGCACATCTGCAGTTTTCGGAAAGAATAAAGAGAAAGTATAGAATAGTTGGGGGGTATTGTAGTGGAGAATTTTGCATAGAGACATTAAATAGGGTTCTCAGTTTCTTTGGTGTAAAAGCCAATGACAATGAATCTGTATACAATGTATTAAACAAGGAGAGGATGAAAAAAATATGGGAGATAAACAACATTCCTACTCCAAAATGGGTATGTTCAGATGATAAAAGTGAGATAATAGATTTTATTAAGTCTAATTCTGAAGTGATTATTAAACCATCAAAAGGTTCTGGAAGCAGGGGGGTTAGGTTTGTAAGAACAGAAACAATGGAAGATTTTTACCATGAATATAATACGGATTTGGGAAAAATTATAGTTGAATCTTTTATAAGGGGGCGTCAAATAGATGTAAATGGAGTGTATATAGATGAAATTTTTTATCCCTGTGGCGTTCTAGAAAAATTTATTACACCTCTTCCGAATTTTCTGCCGATAGGAGGATATGATCCAGCAAATATTTCTGAGAGAGAAGTTGTAAAAGTTTATGATTTGTTAGATAAGGCATGTAGGGCTATAGGAATAAAACATGGACCTGTCAAAGGGGATTTTATCAGGACTGACGATGGAAAATATTTTGTTTTAGAAGTTTCAGCGAGGTTTCATGGTAATGTTACAACAGTAAATACCTTACCGTTTGGTTCAGGGATAAATCCTATAAAATTTTATTTTAATTATTTAGCAAAAGAAGAGATAGATATTTCTTTTCTTAAAAGTGAAGATAGAAAGTATGCTACATGGAGAGTATTAGCTTTTCCGCCAGGCAAAGTTATTGATATTCAATGGCCGTCTGAGATCTCTGATAAAATAACGATGTTGTGGTTTAATGAGAAATGCAAACGTAGTATTGATAAATATGTAGATACGACAAAAATCCCGGGATATATTTGTGCGTATGGTAATGACAAAAATGATGTTGAGAATTTATTGATTGATTTTTTCTATGAATCTCGAATCAATATTTTGCCAGATAAAAGTTATATAAATTGGTACAAAAGTATAGGAAAAAAGATAGAAGAGATAGGTTTCTCAAAGAAAGGGTGTGGTTTTATAGAAATATAACAAATTTGGAGATATAAAGAGTATGGTAGCAGTTGTTTCGTTTCTGGTAAGTGAAAAGGCATCTTGCATAACCGATCAAGCAATAAATGTAAATGGTGGAATGCTGTTTAGCTTTGGAGTAGCTTAAAAGCTAAATCAACCAATAGGAGCTTAGGGAACATCGAACAGACTCCTAAAGAAGCTTGTTGGCTAAACAACAGCTTAGGTAAAATGAGATTCTTCTGTTCCCTTGAGTTTTATCATGATGTTGAATTATTTTACAAGAAATGTTGGTAGGAGTGTAAATGAATTCCCTTCTCATTCTTGGAACAGGTGCTGACCAGATTTTTGGCATAAAAAAAGCAAAAGAAATGGGTTTATATACAATCGGTCTTGATGCAAATGCCGAATCCTGTGGTGTTAAGTTGGTTGATGAGTTTCATCAGGTAAGTGTAAAGGATTTAGAAGCTGTTGAAGGATTTGTTAGAAATTATAAGGGTAAGATTGATGGTGTTATAGCATTTGGTGTTGATATACCTGAGATTTTAGCAAAGGTTGCAGAAATTAGGAGTTTGCCTTTTTATACAAGTTTTGAAAAAGCCGCTTTATCAAAAGATAAGTTTCTTGCAAAAGAGATTTTGAGTAAATATGGCGTAAGGTTGCCTAAGTATAAAAAAATCGAAACATTTGAAGAACTTAGGAAAGCAATAAAAGAGTTTGGTTATCCTGTTGTTTTGAAACCTGTCGACAACAGCGGCGCAAGGGGGGTTTTAAGACTAACCCACAAGACAGATTTAAAATGGACCTATGAGTTTTCGAAGAGTTTTTGCTCTAAGGATTACTTGATAGTTGAGCAGTTTTTGGATGGCTTGCAGATTAGCTCAGAGAGTTTTGTTGTTGATGGCAGAGTTTATACAATCGGACTGTCAGCAAGAAATTATGAATTTTTGGAAAAGTTCTCACCTTTCATTATAGAAAACGGTGGAGATTTGCCGCCTGATTTGGATGATAGTCAAAGAGAATTGATCGATAAAGAGATTAAAAAGTGTGCCGAAGCCTTTGGTGTGAAAAACGGCGTTATAAAAGGAGACCTTGTTGTAAAAGATGGCAAGATTTTTGTTATAGAAGTTGCTTTAAGGTTGTCAGGCGGACATTTCTCTTCTGTTGAAATTCCAATGAATACGGGTGTTGATTTTTTAAAATATGCAATTTTGATAGCATTAGGCGAAAAAATTGATACAAAAGTGTTGGAGTATCAATCTAAAAGATTTGTAAGCTTGCGTTATATCTTCCCGTATAAGAAGGGCATTATAAGAAAGCTTAAGTTTCCCGATTGGATGGAAAATGATAAGAATGTTGTTGCAAAGGGCTTTTATTTTAAGGAAGGTGATATTGCAAACTATCCTGTTAAGTCTCACCCAGAAAGATTGGGCTATTTTATAGTTGTTGCCGATAAAAGAGAAGAAATTGAGAACAAGATAGATAGAGTTTATAAAGAGACAGTTGTAGAGATAGAGTAATGCTTAATCTTTATCTTATTTTCCACCTAAATCTTATGTATTCTTCAATCGAAGAAGAGCAGAGAAAAGATGTAATTAAAAAGTGCTATTTTCCTTTGCTTGATATTGCCGAAAATTTTGCGCCTGTTGGCATAGAAGCAACTGGGTTGACGCTTGAAATAATAAACTCCATTGAGCCATCCTGGATCGATAAGTTAAAGAAGCTTGTTGAGCTTAAAAGGGTTGAGTTTGTAGCAAGTGGTTATTCTCAAATTATTGGCCCGTTGATGCCAAAGGTTTTGAATATAAAAAACCAGGAGATTGGACTTGAAGTTTACAAAAGTCTTTTAGGGATAAAACCGAAAATTGTTCTTGTAAACGAAATGGCTTATTCTAAAGGACTTGTTGATATTTATGCTGATTTTGGATTCAAAGCTTTTATTATGGAGTGGAATAATCCTTATAGGTTTCATAAGGAGTGGGATAAAGAGATTAGATACTATCCTTGCATGGTTGAAGGAGTAAGAAAGAATCTGCCTGTCATCTGGGCTGACTCAATAGCGTTTCAGAAGTTTCAACGATATGCACACGGAGAGATGTCGCTTAAGGAGTATGTTGAATATATTTCATCGCACAATTCGGAAAAACCGAGATTCTTTCCTTTGTATGCTAATGATGCTGAGATTTTTAACTTTAGGCCAGGAAGATATAAAACGGAAGGTTTGGTGGAACATGATGAGTGGAATAGGATTAAAAGGCTTCTGTGTGTTTTAGATAAAAAAAAGGAGTTTGAGTTTGTTTTGCCTTCTGAGTTAACTGAACATGTGATTAATAAAGCCATACGACTTGAATCGCCTCAGCAACCTATTCCTGTGAAAAAACAGGAAAAATACAACATAAACCGTTGGGCTTTGACAGGTAGAAATGATTTGGAAATTAATACCGATGTCTTTAGGCTTACAAAAGCCTTGATTAGTGGCAATGCAAACAATGAAGAGTGGAAGAAACTTTTGTATTTTGCATCGAGCGATTTTAGAACGCACATAACAGACAAAAGATGGAAAAGGTTTAGGCAACGGATTGAAAGGTTTAAAGAAAAGTTTTCTGTTTATATTGAGCCATTAAGTTTACCTTTGAAAGAGATTGAAAATTTAAAGGTTAAAAACGACAGGTTTAATCTTGAGATTGAAACGGACAGTATAGGTTGCGTTTTTAACAAAATCAAGGGTTTAACGGCAAAAAGTGTTGTATTTAAGGATATTTCAAATAAGCCTTTAATTGGCACGATTCAGCACGGCTATTATGATGATATTTCGCTTGGAGCCGATTTCTTCTCATTTCATAGTATTATAGAAAGGCCAGGTGAACATAAATTTACGAATTTAGGTGAAACTGAGTTTGTGATTGAGCAGAGTGATGATTTTGTGAAAATAGAAGATACACAGCAGGATAAAGGGATAGTTTTCAAAAAAAGTGTTTGTATTCTGAAAGATGCCATAAGGATTGGCATAAAAATTGAGCTTCCAAATAGAAAATTGGCAAGGATTCACCCATTCAATATAACATTTATTCCTGATGCATGGGATAGGGAGTCGCTCTTTTTTGCAACACACAACGGCTCGGATAAAGAGATTTTTTATCTGAAGAATGTTGAAGTTAATCATGCAGAGAGTTTATCTGCTTTAATATCTGCCAAATACGGGCTTGGCGCAACAGAAGGTATAATGTTTATTGGTGATAGATACAAGACACTTCAAGTTATCCATAACCCATTAAGAAGCGCTTTGATTCCTTTTGTATTTTTTAAGCCTATGAATGATACATTTTTCTTAAGACTCGAATATTCAGCCTGCGAAATGGATGATACATTTAAGGAGAGTAAAGAGTCTCAGAATATAGAGTGTGAGTTTATTATTAGAGCGGCAAAATAGTAAATTTATCATATCATTATCGTAACATAATATGTCAGATTATCAGAAGTTTGTATAAATTGATTATCGGTGGATTGTTTTGTATAATTTGGCTTAGAAGAAATGAGTGATATAAGAGTAATCAAGAATATAGAGATATTCTCTCATCTCAATAATGAGACTCTAAGAGAAATCGACAGGTATATAAAGATAAAAAATTATATAAAAGGAGAGATAATATTTATAGAAAATGATGTTGTAGATAAACTTTTAATACTTAAAGATGGTAGAATTGAAGTTTATAAAAATAATGAAAATGGTAAGAAATTCACACTTTGGTATATAAGACCCTTTGAACCGTTTTGTCTTGCTGCTTTTACTCTTGGTAAAGCTATATCTAATGTAAGAGCTGTGGAAAGAAGTAGTGTCTATTACATTCACAAAAAAGATGTCGAGAGAATATTTAAGAAATATCCGGATGTTTATGCTAAGGTTCTCGATATAATGGCTCATAGATTTCTTATAAAGTCAAGAATTCTTGAGAATGTTGCACTGAATGATACAAAAATGAGAATATTCGACATATTGACAGATAACAATTATATGTTTACTGCTGAAGAGAGATGTGTTATTCCGCTTACTCAAAACGAGATAGCATCCCTAAGTGGTGTGTGCAGAGAGACTGTCTGTAGAATTTTATCGCGCCTAAAAAAAGAAGGTATATTGGATATAGGTCAAAAACAGATAGTAATAAAGGATTTAAAAAAACTTCAGGATTACTGCTCGAACAGGTCTTAATTCAAGATGTGATTTAAATCACATCTATTAATTTTCTCTCTCTATATAATTGAAACCGAAAATGAAAACTTGTAAAGGGAGGTGCTTTATGAAGAGATTTTTTGTGTCAATGGTAGCAGCTTGTATGTTCATCTTTACTGCAAGCTTTGGTGCTCATGCTGGAACGCCTGTCTCAAAAAAGAAGATGGAGATTGCTAAGCAGCACATCCAGCAGGTAACACCGCAGAAGGCAGCAGAGATGAAAGGTGCAATCTTTGTTGATGTAAGAAGCTTGCCAGAGTATAAGGCTGGCCACATTCCTGGTGCAATATGGGCTCCAAGAGGATTGCTGGACTTTAAAGCTCTTAAATGGTTCAAGGATAAGTCCAAGACTTACATCGTTTACTGCAAAACTGGCGGAAGAGGCTCAATCTCCACATACGATATGGTTCAGCTCGGCTATAAAGCTTACAACTTAAAGGGTGGTTTTCTTGCTTGGAAAAAGGCTGGTTTACCAATCGAGAAAGGTGCTCCTGCTGGCTTGGGTAAAGGTGTAGAGAAATAAGAAAGAAACAGTAAAGACCAAGCCCTTCTTCTGTTTAATCAGGAGAAGGGCTTTTTAAAGGCAAAACATGAGTGAGCTTTCCGAAGCCTTAGGGATTTGTGCGGATTTGCTTTATTATCCAGAAGAAGAGATAAAACATGAGTTTGCAAGGTTGTTTTCTCTTGTAGGGTCCACAAATAAGGTGGATGAAATCTTGGAAGGTAAGAGTTTGAGTGACTTGCAAAGTCATTATATTAGCATGTTTGATGTAAAGTTTGGTGGTGTTGAGTGTGTGCCTTATGAGTCTTGGTGGTCTAAAAAGAGACTTATGGGTAATGAAGCTTTGAATGTTGAAAAATTCTATGAAAGGTGTGGTTTTAGATACAATAGGGATGAGTTTAAGATGCCGCCAGACCATATCTCTATAGAAATTGGATTTCTTTCGCTTCTTATAGAAGAGAAAAGATTTGAAGAAGCGTGTAAGATGGTTAGAGAACATCTCGGATGGGTGAATAAGTTTTATGAGTGCGTAAAGGATAAAAGTAAAATATACGGGGAAATTTTGTCGATACTTGTAAATTTTCTAAACAAGATTAAGAAGGGGGAAGTATGTCTCAGCGAATCTTAAAAAAGCAGTTTGCCATTGATGGCTGGGTCGTGTTTTATCTGTTACTTGCTGCTGTCGGTGGCATAGGTATGGCTTTGGTATTTTTTAACGGTCAGGAAGCAAGCTATAATGTAACGCGCGAGATTTCTTGGGGTCTTCTCATTATAGGCTATTCGTTTTTTGTCGGAATAACAACCGGCCTTTCTTTGCTTGCAGCCTTTGGCCATCTGTTTGGTTTTGAGAATTTTCATGTATTAAGTAGAAAGATTATGTGGATGGCTTTAAGTGCCTTGATTGCTGGATTTTTTATAATTTTTTGGGATTTGGGTGGACCTTTTAGATTGCAAATATTGAGATTTGTGGTAAATATCGTTCCATTTCACTGGACTTCTCCTATCTGGTGGATGTCTGTTTTGTATGCTATGGAGTTGCCTATCCTTATAGTTGAAGTTCTCCTACTTCTTGCCAATAAGGAAAAATACACCTTTATTGCAAGTATTCTGGGTTTTATTGTTGGAATAAGCGCATATAGCAACATGGGATTTGTTTTTTCTGCAAATGTGGCAAGGCCGTTCTGGCATGGCCCATTTATTCCGATGTTCTTTATTCTTTCAGCTGTTGGTCTTGGAGCTGCCTTTGCGATTATTGTTCTGTTTATAAGTAGAAAAGAGCTCTCTGATGAAAGATTTGAAATAACATTAAAGATATTCTCGAAAACTTTATTCTTGGTGCTTCTTACTGTTATATTTGCAAAAATCTGGAGAACGATAGCGCTACTTTATGGAAGAGAGCCCATGACCTATCAGGCAGTAAAGGAGCTTGTTGCGGGTTCTATGGCATTTAATTTCTGGTTTTTCGAGATATTGGTTGGCATTTTAATTCCTTTCTTTGTTTTGATTTTTTCAAGGTTTAAGTCTTTGTGGGCGTCGCTTTTTGCTGCTTTCTGTGTGATAGTTGGCGTATTCTTCATGAGATACGATGCCGTTATTGCAGGCCAGATTATTCCTGAGAACTCTGTATATTTTGACAAAGTTGAAGTTTTACACTATTTTCCGTCGATTGCTGAGATAAGCCTGTTTATCTCAGCTGCAGGTGTTATGGGTCTGTTGTATGTTTTAGGAAGTCGGATTCTCCGATTAGAGGAGGAAAACCATGGCTAAAATAACAAGAAGAGCGTTTATAAAAACTGCTGCTATAACGACTTCTGCTTTAGCGGCAGGTAGCGTGTTTTCTAAGAGTTCGTCTGCTAAATCTAAAAAAGAGCTGTATGATGAGAAAATGACACATTACGACAAAGGAAAAACGAGTTTTACATACTGCGAAATGTGTTTTTGGAATTGCGGCGTTATAGCTCATACAAGAAACGGTGTTGTTCACAAACTTGAAGGTAATCCTTTTAATCCAAACAACAGAGGACATCTCTGTGCAAAAGGAAACTCTGGAATTATGTCTTTATACGACCCTAACAGGCTCAAATATCCGCTTATAAGGGTTGGGAAAAGAGGGGAAGGAAAGTTTAAAAAAGCAAGCTGGGATGAAGCGTTTGACTATGTAGCTAATAAGCTTAAAGAGATAACCAGCAAGTATGGTGCAAAAAGCGTTGCAAGCTTCTTGCACGGAACGGGAGAAGAGCCATTTATTATTCTTTCTCATGCCATAGGAACACCTAATGTTGTTATACCAGCTTACTCTCAATGTATGGGTTCAAGAGAAGTAGGTTGGGTTTTAACTTATGGAACTGGTGTTTCAGGGCACTCGACTTTCGATTTTAAAAACTCAAAATATATAATCTCTTTCGGAAGAAACCTGCTTGGTGCTTTGCAAGTAAGGGAAGCAGAAGATGTGACGGAAGCTTTAGCAAGAGGGGCGAAATTAGTTTACTGCGACCCAAGATTTTCTGAAACTGCTGCAAAAGCCTATAGATGGCTTCCTGTAAGACCGGGAACAGACCTTGCTCTTATTTTAGGTATTATACATGTAATGATAAGAGATGGGCTGGTTAATATGGATTTCGTCAATAAGTATTGCTTTGGTTTTAGTCAGCTTGCAGAACATGTTAAACAATATACGCCAGAGTGGGCAGAGAAAGAGACTGGTATAGACGCAACAACGATAGAAACAGTTGCTTGGGAATTTGCAAAATACGCTCCTAATGTTGTTGCTGTTCCGCCAAGACGATTCTCAAGGTATGGCAACGATACTCAAACATCAAGGGCTATAGCCATACTTAACGCGCTTGCAGGAAATTGGGGTGTTCCAGGCGGTATATGGGTAAGAAGCAAGTATGCCTATATATTAGCAGAATACAACAGAGGCGAATGTGATGTTAGGGAGATAGAGTTTAGAGAACCAAAAGAAGGGGAGCCGCCAAAGCCAACCGATGAGAGAGCTGATGGAGCAGGAACATTATTCCCGCTTGCTCCAAAAAGCTTGGGAAGAGAAAATGGAATGATAGAAGCAACAAGGATGCAAAAGCCTTATCCTATCAAGGCTTGGCTTCTTTATGGGACAAATCCAATAGGCTCTTCTTCCATAGGTAAGAACAAGCTCGTTGAAGAAGTTATACCTAACCTTGACTTTATAGTTGATATAGACATAATACCAAACGACATCAGTATGTATGCAGATGTTATATTGCCTGAATCTGTTTATCTTGAGAGATACGACTTGCCACACATTCAGAAAGATGCTTATCCGTTTATCGCAATAAGAGAACCTGCTGTAAAACCACTGTTTGATACGAAGGGTGCATGGGATATAGCAAAGGGCATAGCAGAAAGATTGGGTCACGGTAAATATTTTGAAAAGAGCGTCGAAGGGAGAATAGAAGAGATATTGAAAGAGTTACCAGAAGAGCAACGAAAAGAGCTTAAAGAAAAAGGTGTTGTGGTGTTTGAAGGCACGCAACCTTTCCCCCAGGCTGCAGGAGAAGAGCTTAAATTTAAAACGCCTTCTAAAAAGGTTGAGCTTTACTCCACGAAGCTTGCCAAGTTTTACGAAGAGAAGAAGGATGAGTATTACTATCCATTGCCCAAATATGTTCCACCTGTTCAGCCGAAAGAGAGTGGAGCTTATAGATTGTTATTTGGAAGGGTACCTATGCATACTCATGCAAGAACCCAAAACAACAAGATGCTTGCAGAAATATATCCAGAGAACGAGTTGTGGATAAACGAAGAAGAAGCCAGAAAGCTCGGACTCAAAGAACACGATAAGGTTGTTCTTCATAGTCTTGAAACTGGTGTTGATTCTGAACCTATAAAAGTGAAACCTACAGCAAGAATAAGAAGGGATTGTGTGTTTATTGCTCATGGGTTTGGACATATCTCCAAATTCCTTGAAGTCGCATATAAGAAAGGAGCTTCTGACTCATCTCTGTGTAGTGACGGCGTTGACAGAATTAGTGGGGCAGCGGCTTTAAACAACGCTTTCGTCAAAATAAAGAAGGTTAGGGGTTAATCATGGATGCAAAGAAGAGAAAACATAGATATACCATGGTTATAGTGCAGGATAGGTGCATAGGATGTATGGCATGTTATAGTGCCTGCAAATTTGAATGGGAAGTGCCGATTAATAAAGAGATGTTTAGAACGCAGGTTTTAGAGATTGAGAAAAAAGGAGTTGATGGCAATCCCGTTGTAACCTTTCTTCCTATACTGTGCAACCACTGCGATAACGCTCCGTGCGTTGATGTCTGTCCTACAGGTGCAAGTTATAAAAGGGAAGAAGATGGCATTGTGCTGGTTGAGCCATCTATGTGTATAGGCTGTAAGGCATGTATGGAAGCTTGTCCTTATAATGCAAGATATTATAATGAAGAATTGACAGCTGTTGATAAGTGCACATTCTGCTTGCCGAGAATAAGCAATGGCCTTGAGCCTGCATGCGTTGCAACTTGCGTGGGCGAAGCAAGGAATTTTGGTGATTTAAATGACAGAAACAGTAAGGTTTACAAACTGCTAAAAGATGCTAAAAAGGTTTGGAGACTTCAGGAAGATAAAGGTACATTGCCTAATGTTTATTATGTAAGTATGAATGATTGAAAGGAGAGAAAGCCATGAAGAGAGTATGGGTTGTTGTAAGTGTGATAGCAATATTCTTGTTTGTTGTGGGTGGTTTACAGATAAGGGCAAGTCAGTCTGACTATTACAGAATGGATAAGGCTCTATGCGAGAAATATGTGGAGATGTCCCAGAAAGCTTTGCAGGATAACGATTTATACTCGGCTAAGCTGTATGCACAGAAAGCTGTTCAGGCTAATCCTTGGAGTAAAAAAGCATGGAATAATTACAATATGATTATCGTAAGAATTACTGGCGGTAATCCAGATATTACTCTTGAGCCAAAGAAAGAAAAGGCTGAATTGCCACAAGAAGCACCTTCTGCTGAAGGTGAAGGAGAAGAGATAGAAGGCTGCTAAACAGATTTGAATAGAAGAGACTTTTTAGGGAAGGCTTTAGTTTATATGCCTGCTTTAGGCGTTTTGGCTTTAGCCTTCCCTTTTTATTATTTTATAAATTCCTTATACAGCAAAAGAAGAGTCGAGATCCCGATAAACAAAATAAACAAAAGAGTTGTGTTTTTTAAAGATTACGATATTTTTATTGTAAAGGTGGAAAGCGGATTTAAAGTTTTTGACGCTCACTGCACTCACATGGGATGTATATTGAATTACAACAACAAAGATAAGCTGTTTGAATGTCCTTGTCATGGAAGCGTATTTGATTTAAGCGGAAAAAGACTTAAAGGACCTGCCAGAAAGCCGCTTAACAGATTGACTTTTAAAATTGTTAATAATAGTTTAATCATAGGATGAAGATAGATTATGTAATATCATGGATATGCCAAGCTCTGTTTATTGTTGCTTTGTTGAGTGGCATACCACTTGTCTTTGCCTATTATCCACAACACGCTTTTGAAAGTGTTCAGAAAATAACATATTTAACACCGTTTGGCTTATTTTTTAGAAAACTTCACTATTTCTCTTCAGAGCTTCTTTTGTTTTTCATCGTTTTTCATGTGATTATAGAACTTTTTTTGTCTTATAAGAGCAAAAGAAAAACAGAGTCTGACTATCTATTTGGCAGTTTAGCTTTTATTGCCGTGATTCTTTTAATGTTTAGCGGATATGTTTTAAAAGCCGACCAGAATGGTCAATCTGCGGCTTTGGTTGCTCAAAATATAATGAAGGATAGTGTAATTTTGAAGTATTTTAGTTCGTTTTTGAGTGATTCTTCTGTCTTTTATTGGAAGTTTTTTTTGTGGCATGTGATATTTTTGCCCTTCTTCTTTTTTTTGTTTGTTTTTTATCACGCAAAAAGAGTTTTACCAAGGATTGAGTTTGTATCTATAGCTTTATCGCTGAGTGTTATTTTTATGCTGTTTTTTAAAATGCCAAAGGACATTCCGTTTAATTTGACTTCAAAGCATTTGACAGGTCCTTGGTTTTTTGAAGGTGTTGAAAATATGTTAAAGATGAATGTAAATGTTGATATTGCCGTTTTTCTTGGTTTTTTTCCGTCTATTGCCCTTATGTTTTATAAAAATGAGTCAAAGTTCAAAACAGTTATAAACATACTGCTTATTCTTTGGGTTATATTTTATGTTGCGATTAGCTTGGTTTAGGTGGATTGCCGTTATATCCGCTCTGTTTGTTGTAGTTGTTGTTCTGTTTGAGTTTGGTTTTGAGAAAAAGAGAAAGGCTCCAAGAACTGTTGATTCTTGCGTTGCATGCCACAACGATATAAAAACCGTTGGAAAATCTCATCCAATCTCTGTTTTTGGTTGCGCAACCTGTCATGGCGGAAACAGATATGCAACAGATAAGGATGTGGCTCATAAGGGAATGGTGAAAAATCCTGCCAGACTTGAATATGCATCTAAGTATTGTGCTAAGTGTCATTCTGATGTTATTGATAGAGTAAAAAAATCTATAATGGCAACCAATAAGGGTATTATTGGCGTTTTAAATAGGAAGTATTTGGGTATTGATAGCTATCCTTCTATTGAAGAGATTAAAAGTATAAAAACGGATAATCTTACGGTTAGCTATTTTAGAAAGATGTGTGCAGCATGCCACATAAATCAGCTTCAATCTATTTTCCCGAAGCAAAGAGTCAGGGGTGGTGGCTGTATCGACTGTCATGGCGTAAAGGAAAAAAATAATCCACATACAATTTTAACTACACGCATACCATCTTCAAACTGCCTAAAGTGTCATAATCGTTCCAACAGGATAGGGCTTGCATACTTTGGTCAGTTTCAATCGGCAGGATATGGAACACCCTATAAACATGGTGAGTTTTCGCATGTAATTAAGGGTGGTGGTAGATATTATTTGAAACTACATGCTGACATTCATTGGCAGAAGGCTCAACTTGAGTGTATAGATTGCCATACAGAACACGGCATAATGGGTGATGGTTATGAACATAAGAGATTTGAAGAGCAAGTTGTAATACAGTGTGAAGATTGTCATAGTCCGCAGTTTGGCAAACCCAACGAATTGGCTAAGTTGCTTGCACAGACAAATGCAAAGATACCGTTGAAGGATGATATAGAAGTAGCTTATACGCACAAGGATTTTAGACCTATCTATAACCTTCAAAAAGACAGAAGTGGTAGAATACTTTTTTATAGAAAGCTTGATGGAAAGCCTATAGAGATGAAACTAATGTCAAATAAACCCTATCATACACTCGACATACACAAAAAACTCTCCTGTCAGGCTTGTCATTCTGAATGGATGCCTTCCTGTTATGGCTGTCATGTTGCAAACTTTGAAGACAAAAAGCAATTTGATTGGCTCTTACACAAACCAACAAAGGGCGCATTTAGAGAGTTTAGCTCGTTTAATAGGTTTTCTCATCCAACACTTGGAATTAGTTGGAAGGGTAAAATTATGCCGTTTGCACCGGGTTGTCAGTCGTTTGTTACGGTCTATTCTGGCAAAATAAAACCCAAAAATCAATTTCATAGGCTCTTTTTTGCATCGTGGGACCCACACACAACACAACTAAGATCAAGAAGCTGCACAGATTGCCACTTCAATCCTGCAACAATCGGCTTAGGCAGAGGCTCACTTCACATAAAAAACGGAAAAATAGTCTTTAATCCTGTTTATAATTCTAAACTCTCGGGTTTGCCAATAGATTTCCCGCTTGATGCGTTTGTGAATATTGAAGGAAAACAGCTTCAGGGTGTATCCATAAAGAGCGAAATGGCTTTTAATAAAAAAGAGATAAAAACGATTATTTCTGCATATAGCTGCATTTTGTGTCATGGCAGTTATTCTGATAAGATTTATCAGGATTTTGAAAGTTCGAAAAAGCTATTTTTGGAAGGTAAAACGCCATGCTCAAGGTGATTGTTATTCTTGTTGCTTTGACTATATCTTCTTATGCAGAAGGCATAAGGGATTGCACAAGTTGTCATAAGATAGAAAAGATTGACAATGTTCACAATTTGAGTTGTGTAGAGTGTCATGTTTTGAAAGAGAATCGTGATAATATTTATTCGCACAAGGTTGTTATAAAAAATCCGTCATCCTTTGAGTATGTTGATAAACAATGCGCAAAGTGCCATAAAGCAGATATAGAAAGAGTAAAAAACTCGCTTCATGGAACGCTCTCTTCAGCTATAAACATAACCAGATTTGTATGGCATGCGCAAGGCAGTTATAAACCGATTTATGGTATCTTTAAAGCAAAATACTTAAAAGCCATACCAGAGCCAAAGGAGAAAATAGAAAAGCCGGCCGATTTGGTTGACGATTTGTTAAGGAGAAAGTGTCTAAGATGTCATATTCAAAACAACTCTTTTGGAACTGTTGGAACATACAGGGCAAAAGGATGTGCAGCCTGCCACATGGAGTATTCAAAATTTGGCAGATACGAAGGTATGGATGCTACAATTTACGGCAAGAAGGGTTTTTCAAAAACACATAGATTCTTTAAACATCCGAAGATGTCGAGTTGTCTTGCGTGTCATAACAACGAATTTGTGGGAAGCGATTATGTTGGGCTGTTTCCACAGGATTATGATAAATCATTCCGTTCTCCTATAGAAAAAAGTGGCTATTTCAAGATGAGACTATACGGCATAGGTCAGCATCATCTAAGCAGCGATATTCATTTTAAGAAGGGTTTGACATGTGTCGATTGTCATAAAAAGTCCGATGTTATGGGTAATTATAAGCTTTACGAAAGAGAGCTTGATGCAGTAAAGATAAGGTGTGCTAATTGTCATGGTGGATACAAAAAAAAGCCTAACAGCCGTTTTGTTAAAAGGGTTGGTAAAGGATATATTTTTAGGTCTGTTAGCGGTAAAAATTTTTATGTAAAGCAGTTTGATAAAACATTAGATGCACATAAGTATCACAAAAATGTCTCGTGTAGCGCTTGTCATTCTCTTTGGCAGTCAAACCACTTTCAGCTAAATCTCTATCTTGATAAAACCAAAAATTATGCAATGTGGAAAAATTTGATTTATCAGGAAGATCCATATCTTGAGCGGTTTTTGAAAAAGGCTTTAAAAGACCCAAGCTTAAAACCTATAATGCCAGATTATATAGACAACAAACTTAAGAGTGGTATCTGGTATTCTGGCTGGCTTGCAAGGCGATGGATGCCTTTTGTTTTGGTTAAAGATAGGGATGGTATCTATAGGATAGGAAGGCCGCTTTTCCAATATAGACTCACCTATAAAGATAGAAATGGCAAAATTGTATTTGATGATATTGATAATATGTCTGTTATAATGCCATATTCGCCACATACGATATCACTTTACGGCAAAAGCTGTGAGCAGTGTCATAACAATAGATTTATGTTTGATGAGAATGCCTTAAAAGGTTCTGCAGAAGAACTATTTTTTCAAGGTAAGGTTCTGTTTGGAAGAAAGGTTGATAATAAAAGCCTTATAAATACCGAAAAATACAAAAAGGTCAGATTCGAAGAGCTAAGAAGATTTTTTATTGATGCCAACAGTAAATAGTGTGTACAAAACAAGAACGAACCATATAGCTATACCGGCTTTTATTGCATAAAACCAAACTGGAGATGCTTCTCCTTTTCCATAACTGTGAAGGCCTAAGGCTAAATAAAAGTTTACGCCAAAATATGTCATAAGGATAAAGAAAAAGCTAAATATGTAAAGAAAAGCCATAAATGTGCCGCTAACTCTTTTTGTTGCTTTTAGGTGGAGTATAGTTGAGTATGCAAGAATAGATATTAAACTCCAAGTCTCTTTCGGATCCCAAGACCAGTATCTTCCCCAGCTTTCATTTGCCCAGATGGCTCCCAAAATGGTTCCAATCGATAAAAGAAGAAGGCCTATGTAAGCCGAAAGGGATGATATACTCTCCGTTTGTTCTCTGTTTTTTGTCTCTATGATATATATAATGGCTGATACCGAAGAGATAGCCAAGAATCCATACCCAACAGTTATGACTGCAACATGAAATAGAAGCCAATATGATTTTAAAACGGGTATTATGTTTATTATCTGTGGGTCTATGTCGCTTAGGCGGGCTGTGAGCATAAACATGCCAGAAACAAAAAAGCCAGCTCCTAAAATTGAGATGTTTCTTTTGAATACAACAAGGGATACCAAAGCTATGCTCCATGCTATAAACACAATGGATTCGTAGGCATCAGACCAGGGCATGTGTCCTGATATATACCATCTTAAAATTAGATTTGCAGAATGAAGTAAGACAAGAGAAATTCCAGTAAAAATACATGGTTTGTATAATTTTGAGATGATTCTTTTGCTTGAAAATCCGATTATTATTAAAACCAAGCCAAAAATTGGATAGAGTATCGCAAGCTTTGAAAAAATTGATAGGCGATTATATATAATCTCTGCTTCTATTTTTATTTTTGATGGTATTAGTTTTGGTGAGTATATCTTTTGGATTGTGTATATTATTTTTATCAACTCTTTTTCTTTTTTAGTGTCGTAATTCGATATAGATTTAATCAGAAGTTTAAAGATGTTTAAGTAGTATGCATTTTGCAAGTCTTGGACAGAGAGCCAATCTGAGTTATTGAATTCAGAAGGAAACATTTTAAAGATAGAAGCATTATACACTTCGTTTGCTATAAATACTCTCTCTGCTATTTTTAGCCATTCTTTATCTTCTCTGCTTCTTTGGTTGGGTGGCTTTCTTAAGGCTCTGTTTATTTCATCAGAATAAGCAAAGAATCCTGTTAAACTAAAAAAGTCGTTGAATGATGCATACCTTCCTTTTATCTTGAGTTTTTCTCTTATCTGTTTGTTGCCAATATAAATCATTTTGATGTTCTGAAACAGGTTTGGATGTGTTAACATTCCTGTTATTATCTGGTTATAATTCATTCCGTATAAGCTGCTTTTCTTTGTCAGTTTATATACGATGTTTTTGTCAAGCGTGTCCATTGACTCTATTCTTCCGTTGTTTTGAACGAGTATTCTGCTCCATAGCTCGCTGACTTTTTTTGATTTTTTAGCCCACTCTTTTATGGTTGCGGAGTTGGATATGTTTTGGGTTGAGTGTATTATTAAAAAAAGCATAAGGGTTATTTTTGAAAGTTTTTTCAAGGTCTCTTTTAGTTGGGCAGGTGGAAATAGTATAAGCAGAAAAGAACCTATCGAGAATAGCAGGTATCCGAAGTATGTTATGTAAATTCCTGGGTCGTATCGGATAAACAGAACAGAGCCTTTTTCATCCGGGTCATAACTCATCTGATATATTCTGAGCCCTTTAAATTTTATCGGATGGTTCATGTAGATGTGATAATAAAAAGACTTGTTTCTGTCCGTTATTACTATATAGCTATCATAGCTTTTTGGTTGATTGCTTCCTAAGTATTTCTCTATGACAAAATTTGTTAAAGTTATCTCAAAACCGAGCGGCTTTGTCTCTTCTTTAGAAGGATTTGACCTGAAAGTTTCTAAAAAATTTGATGATGTTTGGCCAATTCTTAAATGAAGTATGCCTTCGAATGCCTTGTGTCTTGTTATCCCTGCTCCTATAAGCATTACGAGTATGGAAAGATGAATTAGAATTAAGGGTGGCTTTTTGTATAGCTTGTATCTTAGGATGGTTAGCGTTAGATTTATTCCTAAAATCCAAAATATGAACTCAAACCAATCTGTTCCATAAACATTAACCCATGCTTGTTTGTCTGAAGAAAAATATAGTGTTGCACTCATAAAGTATATCATTAATGCGATAAAAATTACAATAGTTAGTTTAAGGGAAGAGAGCATGTTGTAAAATTTTTTCATTACTGAAACCATCTACTATCTATATACAACTGTTGACTTAAAATCAATTGGTTTGCTTTTTGCTAAAAGTTTAAAAAACAAAAGGGAGGCAACATGTTTAATGACAAAACAATTTTAATAACAGGCGGAACAGGAAGCTTCGGTAGAAAGTTTACTGAGCTTCTGCTCAAGAGATATAAACCCAAAAAGATTATTATCTATTCGCGAGATGAATTTAAGCAATTCGAGATGAGCAAGGTTTTCAACGACAAGTGCATGCGATACTTTATTGGCGATGTAAGGGATAAAGAGCGTCTTAAAAGGGCTTTTGAAGATGTTGATTATGTCGTTCACGCAGCGGCATTAAAGCAGGTTCCAGCAGCAGAATACAACCCGATGGAAGCAATAAAAACAAATGTGCTTGGTGCAAATAATGTAATCGATGCAGCATTAGACAGCGGTGTAAAGAAGGTTATTGCCCTTTCAACTGACAAAGCTGTTAATCCTATCAACCTATATGGAGCAACAAAACTTGCAGCGGACAAGCTATTTATCGCAGCAAACAAAATGAAAGGCAAAAGGGATATAAAATTTAGTGTTGTTAGATACGGTAATGTCATGGCATCTCGTGGTAGTGTTATACCATTTTTTATGAGATTGACAGAAGAAGGAGCAAAAGAGTTGCCTATAACCCATCCAGAGATGACACGCTTTTGGATAACATTGGAAGAAGCCGCAGAGTTTGTTATGAGTTCGTTTGAAACGATGAGGGGTGGTGAGATTTTTGTGCCTAAGATTCCATCTATGAGAATTACTGACCTTGCAAAAGCTATAAATCCTGATGCCAAATTTAAGATAATCGGCATAAGACCCGGCGAAAAATTACACGAGACGCTTGTATCTATTGATGAGTCTTACAATACAATAGAGTTTGAAAATTATTATGCCATTCAGCCATCCATAGATGTTGCAGAGAGCGAAGAATACCTAACAAACGCATGGAATGAAAAGGGCGAAAGAAAGGAGTATGGTTTTAGCTTCAGGTCAGATAACAATGGCTGGTGGCTTACGGTAGATGACTTAAAAAAGAAGCTAAAGGAGATTTATGGATGATTCCATACTCTCATCAGGTTATAGATGAAGACGATATAAAAGCTATTATTGAAGTCTTAAAAAGCGATTTTTTAACGCAAGGCCCAAGGTTAAAAGAGTTTGAGAATGCTTTAGCTGATTATTGTAAAGTAAAATATTGCGTTGCATTTAACTCTGCCACGACGGCTTTATATGCTTCATGTTTCGCCTTAAATTTAAAAAAAGGAGATAAATTTATAACAACACCTATAAGCTTTGTTTCAACGGCAAATGCCGGTGTCTGGTGTGGAAGCGAGCCTGTTTTTGCGGATATTGAACTAAAAACGGGTAATATCGATATAAATTCTGTTGAAAGTTTGGTTGACGATAAAGTTAAACTTGTCATAGGTGTTGATTATGCTGGCAATCCTTTAAAATGGGATAAACTAAAAGAGCTATCAGAAAAGTATGGTTTTAAGCTTATCGATGATGCATCTCATGCGTTAGGTGCAGAGTATAAGAAAAAAAAGATAGGTTCATGCGATTTTTCTGATATTACTGTTTTTAGTTTTCATCCGGTAAAACCTATAACAACCATTGAAGGTGGTGCTGCTTTGACAAACGATGAGAAAATTTACAAAAAGCTTTTGATGTTTAGAAATCATGGAATTACAAAAGATGAAAGCGATTTTGTGTTTAGAAGCGATGGTGATTGGTATTATGAGATGCAGTTTTTATCCTTTAATGGCAGAATGAGCGATGTTCAAGCTGCTTTGGGTTTGTCTCAACTAAAAAAACTTGATGGTTTTATTGAAAAGAGAAGAAAAATTGTTTCGCTTTACAGAAATGAATTTAAAGATAAAGGTTTTTTTGAGTTTTTAGAAGAGACAGAAGATACAAAAAGTGGTTATCATTTGCTTGCTGTTTTGCTCAAAGACGGTTTTATTCAAAAAAGGCGAGAAATTTTTAAGAGATTAAGAGATAAAAATATCGGAGTTCAAGTGCATTATATTCCAATTTATAAACAGCCCTTTTATAGGAGTATATTAAAAAATGAGCCCTATTGTCCCACTGCCGAAGAATTTTACAAAAGAGAGTTGAGTCTGCCTGTCTATCCTTCGCTTCCTACAAAAGAGTTGAACTATATTTTTAACTCTATTTATGAGATTTTTTCAAAAGAATAAAAAAGGGAGACTTTTGAAAGTCTCCCTTTTTGTGTGCTTGAGTTTTTATTACTGCAGCAGTCTGAGAACATTCTGCTGAACTGCATTTGCCTGAGCAAGAGCATAGGTACCAGACTGAGCAAGAATCTGCAGTTTGGAGAATGTTGAAGACTCTTGTGCGAAGTTTACGTCTCTAATTGTGGATTCTGCACCGTCAATATTAATCTTCGTCACTGAGATGTTTTCGACGGTTGCCTGAATCTGGTTCTGGATAGCACCGAGAGAAGACCTGACAGCGTCAAGGTCGCTTAGGGCAGATTGAGCAATCTTGATTGCGAGCTCAGCACCTTGAGTTGTCATTACATTGACGTCATCGAGTTTATTGTTAGGTGCGATAACGCCGCTTTTGAATCCGCCAACACTTGGCTTGTCTCCGCCTACAGTTATGTTATCCGTTGATGTAAGGATTACTTTTCCTCTGTGTGATTCA
Organism: Hippea alviniae EP5-r; assembly: GCF_000420385.1. Taxonomy (NCBI): domain Bacteria; kingdom Pseudomonadati; phylum Campylobacterota; class Desulfurellia; order Desulfurellales; family Hippeaceae; genus Hippea; species Hippea alviniae. Next base: position 350,486 of record NZ_ATUV01000002.1, read on the forward strand.
TTGGCAAGATAATAATTATCGTGATTTGCATTTGTATCGTCAAGGCCTAAGAATTGTAAGTGGCTTGCGGCAGCATTATTAACAGTGCCAGGACTACTTGCAACATAGATATTTAAATCTTCACCATCTCTTACTATAATCTTTAAATCATATTGACCCGCAGTAGTAGTCGAAACATAACTTGCCCTTATATTATTTGTGCTTATACCCGCTGCCTGAAGCTGGGTATTAATAGACTGAGCCGCAGTTTTACCAGATGCATTAGCTGCTACCGTTAATTTTATACCATTTAAATAGAAGCTGAATCCAGTTAAAACTTGATTTTTTGTTCCTTTAATGGCTGTTTCAGCTGTACTTAATCCTGTTATGGCTGCGGCATTGCCATGCGTCTCTATAGCTATATTTCTTCCATCAATGGCCGTAAGAACAAGCTGACCACTCTTGTTTACACTTGCAACAACACCAGTCTGGTCTGTGTATTTATTGATTGCATTGACTAACGCACCGTTTGAATCGTTTGCTCCAACATTAACCTGACCGATGTTAACACCGTTTATCCATAAATCACCAGCATTAATTGTTCCAGCCTGAATTGCAGCAGTTCCGGTTACAACATTAGATGCCCTTGCTTCAACACCACCAGTGTCAAGCTGAACAGCGTTGATTGCAGCAGCAACTGTTTTTGCATCAAGCTGTCTGAGCCTGTCTATTCCAGCTATATCCTGACCTACACCAACACCATTGATTGTTAAGTCGTTATCTTTTAATTCAATGAGATTTGTCTTGCTATTGTAGGTAAGTATATTACCTGTAGTATTGCTTGCTTCCTGTTCTGGCTCAAGCCAATCTGCTGTCAATGTCCCATTAGCCACCCAACCGATAGAGTCTGCTGCTGTTCTTCTTGCTCCTATTGAAATCGTCTGGTCCATATATGCGCCAATGTGGACTATCTTGTCAGTAAATGTTCCATCAAGTAGCTTTGTGTCTTTATAGGATGTTGTCTCTGCAATGTTGTTTACTTCCTGAATGAGTTTGTTAATTTCTGCCTGAATAGCTTGTCTTGAAGATGGGTCTTCTGTTGCGTTTGCAGCCTGTGCTGCCTTCTGTGCGATTGTCTGAACGATGTCGATGGATTTCTGCAGAGCCATGTCTGCAATCTGAATGAGTTTGATAGCGTTATTGCCGTTGTTTATAGCCTGATTTAAGTTCATGGACTGAAACTTAAGACCGTCTGCGATTGTCATGCCTGCTGCATCGTCTGCAGCCTTTGTAATTCTTAAACCTGTTGAAAGTCTGTTTAAAGAGAGTGATAGTTTGTTGTTCGTGTTGTTAAGGTTGAATACTGCATATTCAGCAGCGATGTTGGTATTGATTCTAAGTCCCATTGCTTACCTCCTTTTAAGTTTTAAGGTTAAACATAGATTCCCGAACCCTTAACCTTTAGGTTTTGATTTCTCCTAAAGGGCATCACCTCCTTACTTCTTTTGTTGCCTATCTATTTAGTCGGCAGCTTTTAAGAAAACTTTAGCCTTTTGTCTAACTTTTTTAGGAATGGGTATTGCTAAAAGATTAAAGCAATTACAGTAGTGGGGGTCAAAGATGCTTGAAAAAAACAGATTGGCTTTAAAAGAAAAAGGAATTTTGGAGATAATAGAAAACTGTGAAGACGACCCAAATATAAAAGTAGAGGACGATAAGCTATTTTACGGTGATATTGAACTGGATGAAAAAAGGAAGGTAAAAGAAAATGTTAAACCTATTGACACAATTTTTTTGCACGGGTTTGGATACGGCAATACATTAAAGATTTTAAGAGAAGCCTTTCCTGAAACGGTAATTGTTGTTCTGGAAAGTAACCCTTGTATTATAAAGAAAACGCTCGAGCATAAAGATTTGTCTGAAATTATTCTGGATAAAAAAGTAATAATAGCTATAATAAAGAATATAGAAATAGCACAAAAAAATATAACAACGGTAATAAAAATACTTAATCAACGCCTAAACTGGAGCGATGTAATACAATTTACTTCGCCAAACTACGACAAAGTATCGTTTTACAAAATAAAGGAAATAAGAGACATACTAAAGAAAGAACTATCTTTGATAATCGTAAATAGAAACACCTTAATCAACAGATCCGTGCATATGAGTGAAAATATCTTGTATAACATACCTTCCTTAGCCAAAGGTGGATACATAGAATATTTTAATGATAGATTCAAAAACAAACCGGCTGTAATTGTTGCAAGCGGTCCTTCTTTGTCAAAAAATGTTGGACTGCTAAAAGAAATACAAGATAAAGCAGTGATTATAGCCGCAGACAGCGTAATATCTGTATTGAAGGATATAGATGTTGAACCCGATTTTGTATGTGGCGTTGATCACCAACAAATTAACGAGAATAAATACTCTCCAATATTAAAAGAGAAAAAAAGAAGAAAGTCGCATTTTGTAGGAGCCGATGGTATATACTTTTCCATACCAAAATTATTTAAACACTCATTTTTTGAACTTTCAGGTGGGTCTATAGGCTACCTTTACTCGGATATTTTTGAAAAACCCAAAAAGAAACATTTCTCTTTAAACAATGTTGCCAACATAGCTATTCAACTTGCATATATAATGGGTGCAAATCCGATAATATTTATTGGTCAGGATTGGGCTTACTCTGGTGGTCAAGACCATGCAAAGGGCGTATTCTTATCTGGTGGTTTACCTAAGAATGTTATCTGGGTTAAAGGAAATTATGAAGAGAAGATTCCAACGACTGAAACCCTTTACTCTGGACTTAAAATCGTAGAAGAGATTATAAAAAGCACAAAGAATGAAGGGTTTAAATATGTTAATGCAACGGAAGGTGGTGCATATATTGAAGGGACAGAAGTTATAAGTTTTAAAGAAGCGATTGATAAGTATTTAAAAGAGCGCATAGACAAAAGTTTTATAAAAAAACCACGAATTGAACTAAAACATGATGCATTTATTAGAAAAACGGAAAAAATAAGCAAATCACTTGAGGACATTATTAAAAAAGCGACAAAAGCGCTGGCAATTGACAACAAGGTTTTAAAGAGATGGATAAGAAATAAAAATGTTGAAGAAATCAGAAAAGATGTAGATGAAGTTAATAAAATAAATGATGAAATAACTTTTGATAATGTGTTCTCTTCGGCGGTTGCAATATTTTACTTTAAGGATTTCTTCTACTTTTACAGAGAAGAGATGTATATAGAAGGACAAGACACAAAAAAAAGAATTGAACAGTCCATCAAATATTTCAAACTTATAAAGAGCAAAAGTGTTTTGGTTAAGAAAAGAGTTGATAAATTGCTTGAGTTTCTGAAACTTGAGCACGATTTTATTGTTGATAAAGAAAAATTTGTTAAGAAACTCGATAGAATAATAAGACTTGCCGAATTGTATTTTGAATTTAAAGATACATACTCTGGACTTGAGCTTGTTGATTATGCTTTGAGTATCTATCCAGATTCTGCTGATTTGTATTACTGGAAGGCAAAATTACATACATTAAACAGATTTATGCATAAAGAAGCACTTGAAAGTTTTGAAAAAGCAATCGAATTAAGGCCTGATTTTGAAAAGGCAATTTTTGACTATGAAGTTGAAAAGAAAATGGTTATGTCTCACATGATACTTGCAAAAAATTCTGTTGAAAAAAAGGAGTTCCCAAGAGCTAAACTGCTTTTGAAAAGAGCGCTTGATTACGAACCGGATAACGAAGAGATAAAAAGATGGATAAAAATCGTTGATGAAATCGCGAAACTTGATCAAAATGTCCAAAGGCAAAACTTACTATTTGAACAATTAAAGATAGAAGATGAATCCTTTGATATGTACAAAAAGGCAATAGATTTTGTGAAAAAAGAAGAGTTTGATAAAGCGTTTGATATACTAAAAGAGCTTTACGATAAGCATGGTGCGTTTGGCGATATTCCATTTTTACTTGGTAGTATTCATGTGGACAGAAAGGAGCTCGACGAAGCCGAAAAATATCTAAAAGAAGCCGTTGAGCTTATTCCGTATCAGCCTTTGGTTTATCTTGCGTTGGGTAAACTTTACATAGAAAAGGAAGAGTATCTCTTGGCAAAAGAGAATCTCGAGAAAGCAATCGCAATGAATCCGAACTTAAAACCGGGCGTTTTAGATACACTCGGCAATCTCTATTATGAGTTTGGAGAGTATGAGAAAGCTTTTAAAGCGTTTGAAGAGTTTTTAGAGTATTCAGATGATAAAATAAAAACATTAACTAAACTTGCTTTGTGCTACAAAGAGATGGGCATGATTGAAGAGTATAACAAGCTTATGGAAAAAATACGAACAATTACAGAAGCGAATTAGAGTATTAAGACTCTTTTGGGATTTAGGGTTTAAGGTTTGAGATGAGATAAAAAGAAAAAGGGCGGAAAACAAATGCCACCCTTTGTTAAAGCCTAACCTTAGATATGGAAATTGCACCGTCTATATTCCATATCTCTTTAAGTATGGCTTCGCTAACATCTTGGTCAACTTTGATAAAAGAGAGCGCTTCGCCAGTCTCTTTCTTTCTGCCAAGTCTAAAGTCTGCTATGTTTATGTTGTGCCTTCCTAATATCTCACCAACTTTGCCAATAATGCCTGGTTTGTCGTGGTTTCTGAAAACTATTATGTTTCCTGTTAACTCTATCTCCATGTCAAATCCGTCCATATAGACAATTCTTGCCTTGTTTGGCTCAAAAACTGTTCCGCCTATCTCAAGAGTCTTATCGTCGTCGTATTCTGCACTTATGAGAAGATAATTTTTGAATTCGGTGGCTTTGTCGTATATTTTTGTTTCTATTTCTAAGCCCCTCTCTTTGGCAAGGTATGGAGCGTTAACATAATTCACATGTTCATCAACCATATTCTTCAATATTCCAACTGTCGTAAATAAGCCGAGAGAGTTTGTGCAGCTTTCTATCTCACCATGTGCGTAAACGGTAATTTTTCTGATAAAGCTTTTAACATATTGGGATAAAAACGAGCCCATTCTCTCTGCCAAACCGAGAAACTGTTTGCCGAGTTCGGTTATCTCTTCTTCTTCCATCTTGATGTTTACGGCGTTTTCATATCCCCTACCTTTTAGGGCATCGATTACAGACTTTGCTATACCTTCTCCAACCCTTACCTGAGACTCGTAAGTATTAGCACCTAAATGCGGTGTTGCTATAACATTGTCAAACTCAAGAAGTGGATGATTGGGTTGCGGTTCATTCTCGAATACATCAATTCCCAAAGCTCTTATTTTTCTACTCTTTAGACCTTCATATAGAGCCTTTTCGTTGTATAAGCCACCACGGGCACAGTTTATCAGTATGACACCATCTTTCATCTTTTCTATCTCTTCTTTATCTATCATGTTGTATGTTTCGTTTGTCTTTGGCGTGTGAATAGTGATTATGTCGGCATTTCTAATTAGTTCGTCCAAATCATCAACGATTTTTGCACCTATTTTTGTTGCTTTCTCCTTAGGAATATACGGGTCATAAACAATAACATTTGCACCAAAACTCATTACCCTTATGGCAACCCTGGTTCCTATTCTTCCCATACCTATAATACCAACGGTTTTGCCGTATAGCTCTATACCCATCCACTTTTTTCTATCCCATATATGTTTATATTTAAGCTCGTAATTGGCATTGGGCATAAATCTCAAGCAGTTTAAGATGAATGTCATTGTATGTTCTGTTGCAGCAAGCGTATTACCTGTTGGCATATTTAAAACGACAATACCCTTTTTGCTTGCTTCTTCTAGATCTATATTATCGACACCAACACCCGCCCTTCCAATAACTTTTAGATTTTTGCAATAGGATAGGAACTCTTTGTCTATGGTTGTTGAACTTCTTGTTATTATGGCATCTGCATCTTCTAACTGCTTGGGCAACTCCTTTTTGTCCACATCGCTTTTTATTTCAACTTCTATGTCTGGTTCGTTTCTTAAAATATCTATGCCAGCTTCGGAAATGTTATCACATATTACTACTTTGTGCATTGTTCCTCCTTTATAAGCTGTTTTAGTGTTTCTTCTATTGTAATTATTGGCCTTTTGCCTATAAATTTTTTTACTATTTTGCCTTTTTTATCAAGTATTACAATTGTCGGTGTTGCTAATATTCCTCCGATACTTCTTAAATCGCTTTTTGAGTGTATTCTCCAGATTGGATAAATAACATTTAAATCCTTTATAAAATCACCAATATCGTATCTATCCCTACTCAAGCTTATGCCCAAAATAAAGACCTTATCCTTGTATTGTTTGTATAGTTTATTTATCTCTTTTGCTTCATGTTCACATGGTGTGCAGTCAGGGTAAAAAAATACAAGCACGACAGGCCTTTTGCCAATATAGTTTGCTACATTTGTTGTTGTGTCGTTGTCAAAGTATGGAGCGTCAAGTCTTATGCTTATTTTTGCAAAGGCAACTGGAGAAAGGATAAAAAAAGCTAATAAAATAATAAGGGTTTTTTTCATGGCTTACCCCTTTAAGCTTTTTTCTGCGGCTTTTTTGACTATTTCCAAACACCTATCCACCATAGCGTTTTCAAACGCTTCGGCAGTAATTCTTAGAAGCGGTTCTGTTCCTGAGTATCTTACTATTAATCTTCCAGCATCCTTTAGAATACTGTTTGCCTTTTTGATGGCTTCCTGCATCTCTTCTATCTCTTCCAATGGCGGCTTGCTCTTTACCATCACATTAACCGTCTTTTGTGGGATTGTTTTGAAGTTCTGAGTTAATTCAGATAATTTGGCCTTCTCCTGCTGCATTATAGACAGCACCGCCAAAGCTGTCACGATACCATCACCGGTTGTGTTGTTATCCCACAAAACTATATGTCCGGACTGCTCACCACCTAAATTATAACCCTTTTCAATCATTCTCCTTACGATATTCTTATCTCCAACATCAACCCTTTCAAGATTAACGCCCATATTTTTCAAAAATACTTCAAGACCATAGTTGCTCATCACTGTTCCAACAACCGTGTCGTTTTTAAGCTTTTTTTCCCTTTTAAAGTTTGAAGCAAGTATGGCAAGTATGGCATCGCCATCAACAAGATTGTATCTCTCATCAACCATCAAAACCCTATCACCATCACCATCAAAGGCTATGCCCACATCTGCCCTGTATAATTTTGTGGCTTCGATTATCGTCTTTGGGTATGTAGAGCCGCACTTATCGTTTATGTTCGTGCCATTTGGCTGATTGTTTATTGCGATAACTTCTGCTCCAAGTTCTTCAAATATCATGGGAGCAACTTTATATGTAGAGCCATTTGCGCAATCAAGCACAATCCTTAAACCTTCCAAACTGACACTATAAGGTATTGTATCTTTTGCAAATACAATATACCTTCCCAGTGTATCCCTGATTCTGTATGCCCTTCCGATTTTGTCTCCTGTTGCGCCTTTCTTATCCAATGTATCGCTTAAAATCAAGTTCTCTATTTTTTCTTCAAGCTCATCGTCAAGCTTTAGACCATCTTTTGAGAATATCTTTATGCCGTTATCATCATAAGGGTTATGACTCGCTGATATTACAACACCTGCATCACATCTCATACTTCTTACCAAAAAGGCTATTGCAGGTGTTGGCATAGGCCCTACAAGGTAAGCATCAGCACCCATAGATACAACGCCGCTTGTTATGGCGCTTTCAAGCATATATCCAGATAGCCTTGTGTCTTTGCCTATGATTATTTTTCTTTTTCTATCCGTTTGCCCATCAAGCGCATAAACCAAAGCCTTGCCAAGTTTATACGCTAAGTCTCCAACCATCGGATAGATGTTGGCTTTTCCTCTTATTCCGTCTGTTCCAAATAGCTTCATAGCTTTACTCCAAAATACCTAATTGTGAATGTTGCTATGCTTAGATAAATCAGAAGACCCATTATATCGTTCATTGCCGAGATAAAAGGCGATGCAGCAACAGCCGGGTCAACATTGAGCTTTTTTAATCCCAAAGGCAAAAGAGCACCTATCATGGTTGATAAGAACATTGAAATAAAAAGCGAAGCGCCAACGACTAACGCCAAATAGAAGTTTCTCTGAAACACCATCGCCATAGCAAACCCTAAGATGGCAAAGAGCGTTCCTATGGATATTGCCGTCTTTATCTGCCTTCTTATTATCTCCCATATCCCATGTTCGTCAAACTTGCCAAGCGCCAATGCCCTTACAACGATTGTCTGAGACTGCTGACCCGTATTACCACCCAAAGCCATGATTAACGGCATAAAAAACGAGAGCGATATAGCAGTCTTCAATGTCCCATCAAAAAACTTAAGCACACTTCCCGATATAGACTCACCAATCAAACTCATAATAAGCCACGGAGCTCTGTATTTTATAATGTTGATAATTTTTGTCTCTTCAAACTCTTCACCCGATGTACCGATTAATTTATAGATGTCTTCTGTTGTCTCTTCCCTTATAACATCGATTATGTCGTCAACAGTGATAATTCCGACAAGCCTATTTTTATTATCTACCACAGGAACACAAAGCAAGTCGTATTTTTCAACAAGCTTTGCAACTTCTTCCTGGTCCATATCCGTTCTTACAGAGATTATATTTGTGTTTGTTATATTCTCTATCTTCTCGTTTCTATCTGCTGTTATTAACGCTCTCAATGTTACGACGCCTATAAGATGCCCAAATTTATCAACAACATAGACATAGATTATCTTTTTCTCTTTGCTTGCCTTTCTTATCTCTTCTAAGGCTTCTTCAACGGTTAAATCCTTATCTATAGCAAAGAAATCTGGGTTCATTATGCCGCCTGCTGAATCTTCTGGATACTTTAGCAGGCTGGCTATCTCGTTTTTAAACTGCTCATCAAACAGAGACTCAACTTTATCTGCAAACTCTTCGTTTAGCTCTTCCAATATGTCAACAGCTTTGTCGATAGATATGTTTTGAAGTATCTTTGCCGCTTCTTCTGGCGATAACTCTTCAAGCAGCATTGCGGCTATCTTGTAATCGTCAAGATACTCAATTGCTTCGGCTTTTAGTGGCAAATCCTTAAGCGCTTTTATAGCGTAAATTCTCTCATCAGGTGCTAAATTCTGAATAACTTTTGCTATGTCGGCAGGATGGAGTTTGCTTAAGATATTTCTAACATTATCTATCGCTTCTTTTCTTATGAATTTTCTTACTGTTTGGACAATTATACCTGTGTTTGCATGCTCTTTTGTCATATTAGAACCTTGGGTCTATGTATTCTTTAATTAGTGCTTCTTTCTTCGTCCAGTGCTCTTTTATTTTAACCCACAACTCTAAATACACTTTGCTCTTTAAGAAGTTTTCTATCTCAAGTCGTGCCTGTTTACCTATCTCTTTTATCTTTTTACCGCCAGAACCAATAATAATCATCTTGTGTGCTCTTCTCTCAACAATTATGTTGGCTTTGATATAGTATAAATTTTTCTCTTCTCTGTATTTGAACTCTTCAACCGTAACAGCTATGTGATAGGGTATTTCCTGCCCTACGCTGTTCATTATCTTTTCTCTGATTATCTCGGCAATAATAAACCTTTCTGTTTCTGTGCTTATAATGTCATCTTCATAATATCTTGGTCCTTCGGGTAAGAGTTTCAGGATTGCTTCCAATATTTTCTCTTTTGCATCGGGTTGATTGGTCAGAGAGACTTCCAAAATCTCTTCAAAGTCAGCAATGGATGTAAACTTTGATTTTATATCTTTTATCTGCTCTTTGTTCATTAAATCTATCTTGTTAATGACAAGTATCGCTTTTTTGTTTTTCTCTTTTATTTTGTTTAGGTATTCTTCCAAAACTTCGTCTAACTCACCGTTATTATCTGTCATAACAACAGCCAAATCAAAATCTTCCAATGCTTCGTCTATGTATTTTTTCATCACCTGATTGAGCTTTTTTGCAGACTCATGAACACCGGGTGTATCAACAAATATTATCTGGTAATCTTCTCCGTTCAAAATACCTTTAACGGACTTTCTTGTTGCCTGTGGCTTGTGCGAGACAATAGCTATCTTTTCACCAATTAACAAGTTCAACAATGTCGATTTTCCAACATTTGGCTTTCCCAATATAGCAACAAACCCGCTCTTAAACATTTCCTTCTCCCTTTAGTCTCTCAACAGCCTTTTTAGCTGCGTTTTTTTCTGCTTCTTTCTTGCTTTTGCCAATTCCAGAACCATATTCTATGTTTTTTATGTAAACATTGCAATAGAAGGTTTTATTATGCTCTTCACCTTCTTCTTTCACTATTACATACTCAGGCAGACAGCCAAACCTTTTCTGCGTTATCTCTTGAAGATGCGTCTTATAGTCGAAAATAACGCCATTCTCAACAATCTCTCTAATCGTATCTGCAAGCATCGTCTCAACAAATCTCCTTGCAGCATCGAGTCCTTTATCCTGATATATCGCACCAACAATTGCTTCAAATGTATCTTCAAGTATGCTGTCATTATTCGTTATGCCTTCCTTCTTCTCACTTCTCCCAACAAGTATATACTCAGACAGTCCAAGCCTTCTTGCAATTTGAGACAGAGTTTTTGTGTTTACGCTTGCTGCCCTAATTTTTGATAGCCTGCCTTCGTCGATTGTCGGATAGTTTTTTAGCAGAAATTCAGTTATCACAAGCTCCAAAACTGCATCACCTAAAAACTCAAGCCTTTCGTTTGATAATCTTTTGTCTTTGACATACGACCTGTGCGTTATTGCCTGCTTTAGGAGATTTTTGTTTCTGAAGGTGTATTTTAGTTTCTCTTCCAAGTCCATAAGCCTTTTAAATGTATCTGTCCATTGAGTCTGGGAATATGGCGAGAATCGTTTTCTTGGGATACTCATCTTTCAACTTCAAAGCAGCACAGTAAGCTGCACCACTTGATATTCCTGCAAATATGCCTTCTTCTTTTAGAAGTTTATCATTAAACAAAAATGCTTCTTCGTCTGTGATTTTCTCAACTCTATCAATCAATCTAACATCTAAAACTCTCGGCAAAAAACCTGCTCCTATCCCTTGAATCTTGTGTTGTCCAGCCCTGCCTTCACTCAAAAATGGGCTGCCTGCTGGTTCAACAGCAACAACGGTTAAGTTTGGATTCGTCTTCTTTAGTCTTCTTGCTATGCCCGTTAAAGTTCCGCCTGTCCCAACGCCACATACAAGTATATCTATTTTTAACTCTTTTTCAATTTCAACGGCAGTTGTTAGTTCGTGTATCTTTGGATTTGCAGGGTTTGAAAACTGGTCTAAAAGCAGATAGCCTTCTTTCTTTAGCTCTTCAGCTTTTTTTAAGCTTCCTTTCATTCCTTCTTCTGCATTTGTTAGAACAACTAATGCACCAAAGCTCTCCATTATTGATATTCTCTGTTTACTAAAATTCTCAGGCATCACAATTGTTATAGGAATATTCAAGTATGCACCCAAGAATGCAAGCGATATACCCGTGTTGCCGCTTGTTGGTTCAACAATGCCCTTTTCTGTTATCAAACCTTTCTTAATTGCATCGTCAAGCATGCCAAGGGCTGTTCTATCCTTTATCGAGCCCGTTGGGTTGAAATATTCAAGTTTTGCGTATATTCCTGTTTTTAGTTTGACTATTGGCGTGTTGCCTATTGTGTCAATTACTCTCATAACTCATCCTGTAATTTTCCTATGTTTATAGTTATATGCTCTTTATTCTCGTATGCGTGTGGCGTATCAACGCAGTAGTGTGCTCCTACGCTGCCCTTTCTCGATATGCCGCTGTATGCTATGGCAGAAGCAAGCAGCGATATGTTTCTCAGTATTATACCTTCTTCACAATAATAAAGCCCATCCTGTTTTAAAAATAGTGCCCAGCTGCATTCCAATATCTCTTCCATCTCGCTTATACGCCTTACAACACCCAGCTTTTTGAAAACAGTTTCCCTTAAATCCGCTATGCGTTTTTTCAAAAACTGTCTGTTGCATCTTCTTATATTGGATAAGTCAACATCTATCCTTTCTATCTCTGCATCTTTTGCAAACTCCATCGCACTATCTGCTGCTCTTTTACCAAAAACCAGGCCTTCAAGCATCGAGTTGCTTGCGAGTCTATTTGCGCCATGCACACCATTGCAGGCCGTCTCACCCGCAACAAACAGTCCATATATATTCGTTCTTCCGTCAATATCGCTTTTTATACCGCCCATCGTATAGTGTGCAGCAGGTGCAACGGGTATTGCTTCCTTCGTTATGTCAAGGCCGTATTTTAGACATTCGTTGTAAATGGTTGGAAAACGCTTTTTTAAGAACTCTACTCCCATTTTTGTTGCATCTAAATAGACTTTGTCTATGCTTCTTTCTCTCATCTCAAATATTATCGACCTTGCAACAACATCTCTTGGTGCCAACTCCTTAAGCCTATGGTATTTTTCCATAAAACGCTCGCCTTTATCGTTTACAAGAATCGCACCTTCGCCGCGCATAGACTCGCTGATTAAAAACTGTGGCGCATTGTATCGCTTTAAAGCCGTTGGATGAAATTGGACAAACTCCATATCTTCAAGTTCTGCACCCGATAAGAATGCAGCAGCTATACCATCGCCCGTTGTTATCTCTGGGTTTGTTGTATTTTTGTATATAGCCGCATAACCACCCGTTGCGAGTATCACAGCTTTTGCAAAGTATGTCTCGTATTTCTGCTCTTTCGTGTTAAATGCCAACACGCCTATAGCTCTGTTGTCCTTGGTTAGAAGTCTCGCAACTGTTCTGTTCTCAAGCAGTTTTACATTGTCAAATCTCTTCAGTCTCTCTATCAAGGTTCTTTCTATCTCGTGCCCTGTCGCATCGCCTAAGGCATGCAGAATTCTGTTTACGGAGTGTGCTGCTTCCTTTGTGAAGTCGAGTCTGCCTTCTTTGTCTTTGTCAAAGTTTGCACCCCACTCTATAAGTTCCTTTACCCTTTCTGGGCCTTCTTTTACGAGCACTTCAACAGATTCTCTTCTGCATAATCCAGCACCGGCTTTGAGTGTGTCTTCTATGTGTTTTTCAAAACTATCGCTTTCGTTTAGAACAACTGCTATTCCACCTTGAGCTTTATCCGTATTGCAGTAATTTATCTCTCTTTTTGAAAAGAGTAAAACTTCAAAACCATTGTTTAGCAACTCTATTGCTGCCCTTAGACCAGCAACACCACTACCCACGACTATAACGGGATTTTTCATCTGTTTTTCTCCTTTAGTGGAGAAGTAAAACTTCCTTTGGTGGGACTATGTCCGTTTTGTGTCCGCAAGAGTATAAACTTACAATAGCTACAACAAGAGACAGTGCAATTATTAACTTTTTCATGCCGAAATCCTACAAAAAAGATTGAATAAAATCAAGCAGAGAAGATGTAAAATTCTCTTGACAAAAATCTCAAAATAGTGATTATTCTTGTAGTTTTTTAGCTGGAGGGAAAGGATATGGATGCAGCTACACTTGAAGAGTTAAAAGATAGGTTGTTAAGTCTAAAAAAAGAGATAAGTGCAAGAATAAAAGAGAATCTACAAAAGGTTAACTCTATCCAGCTAAAGGGTGATGAAGGCGATTTCTCATCTGCTGTCTATTCCAGGCAGGTTATATATGACCTTATAGAGAAGGATAGAGTTCATTTAAGAGAAATAGAAGAGTCGCTATACGATATAGAAAAGGGCACATACGGTATCTGCAAAAGGTGTGGCAAAGAGATAGAGATAGAGAGAATGAAGGCAAAACCAACGGCAAAATACTGTATCGAGTGCAGAAAGATTATTGAGTCTGGCAGATGAGATTGTAAATCTCGTATTCCCACATAGATGTATCGTATGCAAAGCAAAGAGTAAGTCTTTTTTATGCGATGAGTGTTTCTCAAAACTTGACATAAATTTCCCGCGATGCAGGTTCTGTTCTCGTCCTGTTGCTTCTGAAAATTCGATTTGTATTGACTGTTTAAAAGGCGATAGGCAGTTTTCAAAAGGCTTTGTACTTTTTAACTATAGAGACGGTATATCAAACAGGATTGTTGAGTTTGCTAAATTTTACGAGCAACCAAGGGTTTTTGACATTCTTTTTTATTTCTCAAGCATCATAAAAGATTTAGATGTGTTTGAAGGTGTTGATTTTATTATCCCTGTTGCCATGCATAGAAAAGATATAAAAGCAAGAAGCTATAATCAATCGGTTGTCTTAGCAAAAACTATAAGCAAAATAACAGATATAAAGGTGTGTTTTGATTGTGTTGAAAAGATTAGACAGACAAAGAAACAGGTAGGTTTATCCGCCAAAGAGAGAAAGAGAAACCTAAAAGGAGCATTTAGAATTACAAAAGAGTTGAAATGTAAAAAGGTTATAATTGTCGATGATGTGTTTACCACTGGTTCAACAATAAATGAGATAGCTTCTCTATTTAAAGCAAAAGGTATTGAGACAAACTTCTTCACTTTTGCTGCAACGCCGCAAAGTTAAAGTTGATTTTTTCTTTCATTTGTATATCATAACAAGGCTATATCCTTGCTTTCCACAGGCGTGGAAAGCCAAAAGTCCAGAAGGAGGGTGTTGATGAAGTATTACGAGCTGTTGTATGTGTTGCAGCCCACGATGTCAGAAGAAGAGCTGAACAAGTTTATTAACGAAGTGGGCGAAAGGATTAAATCAGAAGGCGGAGAGATTTTCAAAAACGAGCTGTGGCAGAAGCGCAACCTTGCCTATCCGATTAAAAAATTTAAGCAGGGTTATTATGTGCTTGTTCATTACAAGGCAGAGCCAACCGTTCCAAAGAAGATTGAAGACTATCTGCGCATCAAAGAAGCGGTGCTTAGGTGGATTAATGTTAATATGTTAAAGAAGGATATGAAGCAGTATCAGCAGGCAGAAGCAAAGAAGGAAGACAATGGCAAATCTGAATAAGATTATGCTCATAGGCAATCTAACACGAGACCCAGAGCTTAGATACACGCCGGCAGGTTTGGGTATTGCAACATTTGGCATAGCTGTCAACACGCCTGTTGGTAAGGATGAACAGGGCAACAGGAAAACAGAGACGCTCTTTGTTGATGTTGTTGCATTCGGCAGACAGGCAGAGACAATTGCAGAGTATCTAAAAAAGGGTTCTCTGATCTATTTAGAAGGCAGGCTTAGATACAGAACATGGGAAGATGCCAACGGTTTGAAAAGGTCTAAGCATGAGATTGTTTTAAACAACTTTCAGTTTTTATCTTTAAAGGCTAAGGATGAGACAGCAGAAGATATAAGCATGCCAGCACCAGATGAAGATGAAGATATACCATTTTAAAAAAGAGAGTGGAGGTCAAACTTAAATGAGCACAGACAATAAAAAGAAAAAGAGATATTTCAGATACCCAAGAAAGAAGGTTTGCCAGTTTTGTGCAAACAAGGTTGAAGAGATAGATTACAAGGATGTTGATACATTAATGAAGTATGTTACAGAAAGGTATAAGATAATCGGCAGAAAGACAACATCAACATGCGCAAAACATCAGAGAATGCTCACAAGAGCCATCAAAAGAGCCCGTGTAATGGCACTAATGCCATTTACAATCAGCAGGAAACTTAAGGGCTAAAAAGGGGGAAACAATGAAAATCGTTCTATTGGAAGATGTTGAAAATTTGGGATACGCAGGTGATATAAAGGAAGTAAAAGACGGATACGCAAACAATTACCTTATACCTAAGGGTTTAGCTTTGGCTGCAACAAAGAGCAACTTAAAGCTTGTTGAAGAGAAAAGAAGAGCTATCTTGAGAAAGATAGAGAAGAAGATTGCCCAAGCAAATAAGATAAAGGAAGCTTTGGATGGTGTTGAGATAGAGATAAAAGCCAGAGCAGGAGAGAAAGGCAAGCTGTTTGGCTCTGTTACGGCAAACGAGATTTTTGAGCAGCTAAAGGATAAGGCTGAAGGCATAGATAAGAAAAACATAAGACTTCCAGAAGGTGGCATAAGGGAAGTTGGCGAATATACAGTTGAGATAGCAATTTACAGAGACATTAAGGCTTCTGTTAAAGTTAAAGTCAGTCCATTAGATGAGCAGTAATGCAATAAGGTCTTACCCGCAATCAATCGAAGCAGAGAGAGCGCTTTTGTGCTCTCTCTTTCTTGATAATTCCAAAATCAGTGAAGTTTTAGAGATAGTTAGTGAAGAAGATTTTTATGATGAGAAGAATGCGGCTATTTTTAAGGTTTTAAAGGAGCTTTATGCAGACGGTATTCCTTTTGACTTCGTTACCGTTTCAAACGCTTTAATAGAAAAGGATTTGTTTGAAAAGATAGGTCCTGATTATTTAACCAGCATAACAGAGTTTTTACCTGCACCTGCAAACACAAAATACTACGCTGAGATAATCAAAAAGAAGTCTATTCTAAGGCAGCTTATCTCCATGTCCAACGAAGTTGCGACTATCTGTTATGATGAGCCTGAAGATATTGAAGATGTGCTGAATATTGCAGAGAAAAGGTTGTTTGAGATAGTCGGAAAAAGAGCCGGCAGGTATAAAGGGCTTGATGATTTGGCAGAAGATACGCTTGAGTTTTTGCTTAAGCTAAAAGAGAGAAAGACTGTTCTAACAGGCGTTCCAAGTGGGTTTATAGATTTAGATAGGCTAACCAACGGTTTTCAGGAAGGAGATTTAATAATCATTGCTGGAAGACCGGGCATGGGCAAGACATCATTTGTCTTGAATGTGGCTTTGAATGCTGCTTTGGATTACTCAAAGAGTGTTGGCATTTTCTCGCTTGAAATGGCATCAAGACAGCTTGTGATGAGAATGATAGCAACACTGTCTGGCGTTGACATGGGAAAGCTAAGAACAGGCTTTTTTGATAGCGAAGAGTGGGATAGGGTTGTTAAGGCTTTAGATAAACTTAAACATGTCAAGATTTACATAGACGACTCGTCGCTTCTTACTTCTATCGATATAAGAACAAAGGCAAGAAAGCTTAAAATGGAGAAGGATATAGACCTTCTCATTATTGACTATCTTCAGCTCATAGAAGGCAAAAATGCGTCTGTAAATAGGACTCAGCAGATTTCTGAAATCTCCCGTTCTTTAAAAATCCTTGCAAAAGAGCTTAACATACCTGTTATAGCTTTATCTCAGCTAAACAGAGCCGTTGAAAATAGAGAAGATAAAAGGCCAACTCAGGCAGATTTAAGGGAGTCTGGCTCTATTGAGCAGGATGCAGATTTGATTATCTTTATATATAGAGACGAAGTGTACAACAAGAATTCTCAGGATAAGGGTAAAGCAGAGATAATCATAGCAAAGCAGAGAAATGGCCCACAGGGAACGGTTAAACTGCAGTTTGAAAGCAGGATAGCCACATTCAGAAACCTTGCCAAAACAGCCGAAGATTACGGATACACACTAAATCAGGAATACGACTCTAACGAAGACTTAGAGATTGAAGACCATACAGACTCTCTGTAAATGAAGTTCATAAAAATCAGAAAAGCAAAGGTTCATAACCTAAAAAACATAGATGTTGATATACCAAAAGGCAAGATAACCGTAATAACAGGACCTTCTGGAAGCGGCAAATCAACACTTGCCTTTGATGTGCTGTATGCAGAAAGCCAAAGGAGATATCTTGAGTCTTTAAGCGCTTATGCCAGACAGTTTCTTGAGAAAATAGAGAAACCCGATGTCGAAAGCATCGAAGGTTTATCACCGGCTATAAGCATAGACCAGAAGAGTATATCAACAAACCCACGCTCAACCGTTGGAACGATAACAGAGATTTACGACTATATGAGACTTCTATTTGCACACATAGGTGAAGTTTACTGTTATCAGTGCGGAAGAAAGATAGAAAAACAAGACCCGCAATCAATCGTAAACGAGATAATGAAAAAAGAAGGAAGGAAGATTCTAATTCTTTCGCCTATTGCCATAAACAAAAAAGGCACATTCAAAAACGAGTTTGAAAAATTAAGAAAAGAAGGGTTTGTAAGGGTTATTGTTGATGGCGTTGAAAGGTTTTTGGAAGAAGAGATTGAGCTTGATAAGAACAAAAAACACGATATCTATCTTGTTGTTGACAGGTTGAAGGTTAAAGAAGATGCAAGGCTAAGGGTTTCAGAGTCTGTTGAGCTTGCATTAAAAATCGGCAAAGGTATTGTGAATGTTAAAGATATAGATACAGGTGAGATGGAGTTATACAGCGAGCATTTTGCCTGTCCATACTGCGGTATAAATTACAAGCCGATAACGCCACAGAGCTTCTCTTTTAACTCGCCGCTTGGTGCATGTCCAGAGTGTTTTGGACTTGGCAAGAGACATCAGCTTGATTTGGATAAGGTTATACCGGATAAGAGTTTATCCGTCAGAGAAGGTGTTGTGAAGCTGTGGAGAAAACCAAGATATTACTATTATCAAAAGTTTTTAATGGAAGCATGCAAACAGTTTGGCATTGACATATACACGCCGTTTGAAGAGCTTTCAGAAAGAGAAAAAGATATAATCCTGCTTGGTAAACCAGACGAAGTTGTTGTGTTTGAGATTTCGCCGGGCAAAAAGGTAAGAAAAGTTTGGAAAGGTGTTATAGGTTTGATTCAGGAGCAGTTTGCTGAGACTGATAGCATCAAGGTAAAAAGCGAGATAACCGCCCTAATGAAGGAGATAACATGTCCTGCATGCAACGGTGCTCGTCTAAATAGAGAGAGTCTATCTGTCAAAATACTCTCAAAGAACATTATCGATGTTACGCGCATGAGAATCTCAGATGCCCTTGATTATTTCAAAAGGGTTGAAGAGAGCTTAACAGAACAGCAAAAACAGATAGCTAAAAGAGTGTTGAACGAGATAAAGACAAGACTTCAGTTTCTTGTGGATGTTGGACTTGACTATTTGACACTTGATAGGACAGCCAATACACTCTCTGGTGGTGAAGCTCAGCGTATTAGACTTGCAACGCAGGCTGGTAGCGGTTTGAGTGGTATAACCTATGTGCTTGACGAACCATCCATAGGCTTGCATCCAAGGGATACCGATAGGCTTATAAAAACACTGAAGAGATTAAGGGATAACGACAATACAGTTGTTGTGGTTGAACATGATACGAATATTATCGAATCTGCAGATTACATAATAGACATGGGTCCTGCAAGTGGCAGGCTTGGTGGCGAAGTTGTGGCTTTTGGAACACCCGAAGAGATAAAAAGCAACGACAACTCTTTAACGGGCAAATATTTAAGTGGAAAATTGAAAATAGAATCGCCAAAAGCATACAGAAAGCCAAAGGATTTTATCAGGATAAAAGGTGCAAAAGTGCACAATTTGAAGAATATTGATGTCGAACTGCCACTTGGCGTATTTGTTTGTGTTAGTGGTGTTTCTGGCAGTGGGAAGAGTAGTCTTATTTTTGACTGTTTTTACGAGTATGCAATGGCTTACAAGATGGGTAAAAAATTAAATGTATGCGAGACGATAGAGAATCTGAACAAGATTGACAAGATTATAAAAATCGACCAGACACCCATAGGCAGAACTCCAAGAAGCAATCCTGCAACATACACTTCTGTCTTTACTGACATAAGGGAGCTGTTTGCCCAAACGGAAGATGCAAAGGTTGCAGGTTTTACTCCTTCGCGGTTTAGCTTTAATGTCAAAGGTGGTAGGTGTGAGAAGTGTAAAGGTGAAGGGTATATAAAGATTGAGATGCAGTTTTTGGCCGATGTGTATGTCAAATGTGATGTGTGCGACGGCAAAAGATACAATGAAGCGACGCTGTCGGTTAAATACAAGGGTAAAAACATATACGATGTACTTCAGATGACGGTTAATCAGGCTTATGAGTTTTTTGAGAATGTGCCCAAGATAAGAAAGAAGCTTGAGATTATAAGGGATGTTGGGCTTGGTTATATTCAGCTTGGCCAACCCGCAACGACGCTGTCTGGTGGTGAAGCTCAAAGAATCAAGATTGCAAAATACTTAATAAGCCCGCCTGTTGGACATACATTGTATCTGCTTGATGAACCTTCCGTTGGACTGCATTCAGACGATGTGAAGAAGTTGATAGAAGTTCTGAAAAAACTTGTTGAAACAGGAAATAGCGTAATTGTAATTGAACATAACTTGGATATTTTGAAGAGTGCAGACTACATCATTGACTTAGGTCCTGATAGTGGAGATAAAGGCGGCCAGATTGTTGCATCCGGCACGCCTGTTGAAGTTGCTAATTCAAACTCTTTTACTGCCTTTTACTTAAAGAGAGTTATTTAACCCTGCGACTTATTTTTACACTTGCTGCAGATACCGTAGCAGTATATATCACAGCTTGATATTTCAAAATCCCTTATCTCTTTAAGTTGTTTCTCTAAAAATGATGTGTCAAGCTCTATATCTATGACATCGCCACAAACCTTGCATATAAGATGGTGATGTGGCTTTTGAAATGCTATCTCATACTTGCTTTTTGCTCCACTGATGGCAAGCTCTTTTATAAGACCGTATCTCTTGAGTGTGTGGATATTTTTGTAAACCGTGGCAAGGGACATAGATGGGAAATGTTCAGAAATGTTTTTGTATATTGTTTCCAAGTCTATATGCCCTGCCTTTTTAATCTCTTCCAAGATAGCTAATCTCTGAGGAGTTGCTTTAAGGTTAGTAGCCCTTAACATCTCTTTTATTTCGTCCATCAGATATGCCCTCCTTTTAATTTTAAAATATAATAATCACACCCGCTTCTATTGTCAAGTAATATTTTTTATTCTTGACTAATAGATGGGTTTTGGTATAATTAATATGCCCATCAATAAGACTCTTTGATTGCCCACCTTTAGCATCGCCTGGGTTTTTCTCCTTCCGTCAAACTTAGGTGATGCTTCTTTTTTAGCATAATTATAAATTAGTTGCAATTGAAACTTTTTTTATATACTATTCACAATATGAAAAGAGAGCCTTTGGGTAAATGGATTTCCATACTTTACAGGCACTCTATGATGTATGCCAACGAGTTTTTAAAGGATTATGAGATAAATGCAGGTCAGCTACCATTTTTTATAAATATCATAGAAAACCCCGGCATAACGCAGGAAGAGTTATCAAAGAAGCTAAGAATAGATAAAAGCACAACGGCAAAATCTATAAAGGTTCTTATAAAAAAGGGTTATTTGACAAGAAAGGTTAGCAGGGAAGATAAGAGAGTTCATCTGCTTTATCCAACAGAAAAAGCCATACAGGTTAAGGAAGTTATATTTAAAAGAGCTTTTGAGTGGGATGAAGATGTTCTGCTTAAGGGTTTTAGTGAAGATGAGAAGAGATGTGCATACGATTTGCTTAGAAGAATAACCCAGAACTGCCTTGAATACTTTGAGAAGAAGGAGATGGAAGGATGAGCAAGAAGAAACTTATCGTTTTGGGGATTTTTTTGATTTTTGGTATTGCCACTTTTATCTTTATTCAATACAAAAAAACGCATATTTCAACCGACGATGCATACATAACAAACGATATATACTGGGTTAACCCAAAGGTAAGCGGCACTATTGAGAAGGTGTTTATGGGAGATAACGAGTATGTAAAAAAAGGTAAAGTGCTTGCAGTTATAGACCAGAAGCCTTACAGAATAGCTCTTCAGAGAGCAGAAGCCAATGTATCGCTGTATGAAGCAAAAATAGAAGAAGCAAAAGCGGCTATAGAAGCTGCAAAAGCAGAAGTAAACCTTGTAGTTGCAAAGTTAAAAAAAGCAGAGTGGGATTTTAAAAGGGCAAAAAAGCTGTTCAAAAACAGGGTTATATCAAAAGATGCTTATGAGAAGTATCTAACGAATTACAATGTTTTGAAGGCAACCTTAAAGGCAAAACAGGATGCTCTAAAAAGGGCTGAAGTATCCTTAAATAGCTTAAAAGAAGCTCTAAAAGCGGCAAAAGCAGCCGAGCATCAGGCAGAACTCAATCTCTCCTATACTTACATAAAAGCGCCAGCAGATGGTTTCATAACAAAGAAAAACATAGAAGTTGGCAAGTTTGCATCACCACAGCTGCCTATCTGCGCCATTGTTCCGAAGAGTGGTGCATGGATTGTGGCAAATTACAAAGAGTCTCAAATCGGCAAAATAAAACCAGGTATGAAGGTAAAAATAGAGATAGATGCCTATCCTTCGAAGGAGTTTGAAGGCAGGGTTGCATCAATTCAATACGGAACGGGCGAAGTGTTTTCTCTATTTCCGCCGGAGAATGCATCAGGTAATTGGATAAAGGTTGTCCAAAGAGTGCCGGTAAAGATTGTGTTTGACAAAAAACCAGATGTGCCGTTAAGGGTTGGTATGTCTGTTGAGACAACTGTTCTGGTGAAGTAAATGCAGAAAAATCAGCAGCCCAGCAAGTGGATTATAGCCTTAGCCGTTATACTGCCTACCTTGATGGAGATTGTTGATACAACGATTGTCAATGTTTCACTTCCACACATTCGTGGAGCTTTGAGCATCTCGCTTGATGAGTCAACTTGGGTTTTGACATCCTACATGGTTTCAAACGCCATTATCATACCTATAACAGGCTGGTTAGCTATAAAGTTTGGCAGAAAAAAGTATCTAATGTTCTCTATTTTTGCTTTTACCTTCTTCTCGTTTTTGTGCGGATATGCGCCATCTTTTTACTTTTTGGTTTTGTCAAGGTTTGTTCAGGGTATAGCAGGTGGTGGCTTGCAGCCTTTGTCTCAAGCTATTCTGCTTGAGAGCTTTCCAAAAGAGCAGCGTGGTATGGCAATGGCAATATTTGGTATGGGTGTTGTTGTTGGGCCTATCTTAGGACCTGTGCTTGGTGGTTGGATTACAGATAACTGGGGCTGGAGATGGATATTCTTTATCAATATACCCGTTGGAATACTATCAATACTTCTTATAGAGCTGTTTGTGTTTGACCCGGAGTATCTGAAGAAAGCAAAAGAAAAAATAGAAAGCATAGATTATATGGGACTTGCATTTTTAGCAATTGCCGTTGGAGCATTACAGATTCTGCTTGATAACGCACAGAGAAAGGATTGGTTTGAAAGCAGATTTATAACCACTCTTGCCATAATTTCAGCTGTTGGCTTTATTATGTTTATATACAACGAGCTTAAGGTTGAGCATCCCGTTGTGAATCTTAAAATTTTCAAGGATAGAAACTATTCACTCGGTAATCTTGTTATGTTTTTGGGCTTTTTTGGATTTTTTGGAACAATTGTTCTTCTGCCTTTATACCTTCAAAACCTGATGGGTTATACGGCATTTTTGGCGGGATTGGTGCTCGGACCTGGAGCCTTAACGACCTTAATCGGTATGCCTTTGACGGGAAAACTGCTTGAGAAGGGTTTTGACCCAAGAAAACTGCTTCTTGGAAGTCTAATCATAAATGCTATTGCTATAAACATTATGGCTCATTTCAATCTGCAGGCTGACTTTTGGAATGTTATATACCCACGAGCATTGCAGGGATTTGCTATAGCGCTCTTCTTTGTGCCACTTGCTGCTGCCACATTTGCCAATATCAGCAATGAAGACATGGGTAATGCATCTGGTTTGTTCAACTTCATAAGAAACATAGGTGGAAGCTTTGGAACAGCCATTGTTATGACGATACTTTCAAGAAGAGCCCAGTTTCACCAGAGTAGGCTTGTTGAGAATTTAACGCCGCTGAATGATGGCTTTAACCACACTCTTGATGTCTTATCTTTAAAGCTGCACGATGTAATGCATCAATATGCCGTTATATACAAGGAATTACTGAGACAGGCTTACATGCTTGCCTTCAATGATTCTTTCTATTTCTGTGCCATTCTGTTTGTTGTTCTTATCCCAACTGTTTTCCTTATAAAGAAACCTTCGGGTTCACTTGACATGAGTAAAATGCATTAGAAAAAAATAATGAAAATTATTCAATAAAGTGATATGCTTCTAATCAAAAATAGTGGGAGGGTAAAATGAACATCCAGTATAACTTAAAACCAAAATCAGAAAGAAGAACAGAAGCGTTTAAGCCAGACAAGACTTTGCCCTTTGGTCTTTTAAGGACAGACCACATGTTTGTTATGGATTATGAAGATGGTGAGTGGATTAACCCACGCATAGTGCCGTATTCTCCTATTGAGCTGTCGCCCGGTGCCATAGTTCTTCATTATGCTCAGGCTATTTTTGAAGGTGCAAAGGCATTTATGCACGACGATGGTGAGATTTACACATTCAGGATTGACAAAAACGCAAAAAGAATGAACAGGTCTGCTGATATTCTCTGTATGCCACATATACCAGAAGAGATGCAGATTGAAGCAATACACTCTCTGATTGATGTTGACAGGCTCTGGTTTCCTATTCAAGAAGGTGCATCCTTATATATTAGGCCATTTATGTTTGCAACAGAAGATTCTCTTGGTGTTCATCCAAGTTCGACTTATAAGTTTATGGTTATACTTTCGCCCAGCGGTCCATACTATCCAAAGGGTTTTACAGAACCTATAAAGCTTCTAATAACAAAAAAGTTTCACAGAGTGCCACCGGGTGGAACAGGCTCAGCCAAAGCCGCAGGTAATTATGCTGCATCTCTGCAGGTTGCTGAGTTTGCAAAAAAATTCGGTGCAACGCAGGTTTTGTATCTTGATACAACAAACACCTACATCGAAGAAGCAGGCACAATGAATCATTACCATGTTATGAAGGATGGAACAGTGGTTATACCAGAATTCACCGATACGATTTTAAGGTCTATAACGAGCGAAAGTGTGATGGAGTTGTCCGACAGAATGGGTATAAAGACAAAACAGGAGAGAATTAGGGTTGATGAGTTTATAGAAGGAATAAGAACTGGCGAGATAACAGAAGCAGGTGGATTTGGAACGGCCGCCGTGATTTCGCCTGTTGGTGAGTATGTATTTGAAGATGGAAGCTCTGTTGTTGTAAATGACAACAAGATAGGTGAGAT
Source organism: Hippea alviniae EP5-r (assembly GCF_000420385.1). Lineage (NCBI taxonomy): Bacteria > Pseudomonadati > Campylobacterota > Desulfurellia > Desulfurellales > Hippeaceae > Hippea > Hippea alviniae. The sequence continues at coordinate 375,406 of NZ_ATUV01000002.1, forward strand.
AACAAAAAAGATTTATGAATATTATACGGGACTCCAGACGGGCAAAATTGAAGCGCCAGAAGGCTGGTTGAAAAAGGTAGAAAGAAGAGTATGAAGGTTGCATTAGTTGAGTTTTTGAATGCTGTTCCGCTCTATTATGCTTTGAAAAAGAAGATTGTTGATAACGATTTTGAGTTTATATCAGCCGTGCCGAGTAAGTGTGCACGGCTGCTTTTTGCTAAAAAGGTTGATATTAGCAATGCGTCAATTGTCGAATATGTAAACTCTGAAGATTATCTTCTTCTGCCGGATGGTTGTATCTCAACGACAAGCAGGGTAAAGAGTGTTGTTCTGTTTTTAAAAAAACCACTAAAGCAGGTTAAGGTTGTAAAGCTTGATAAGAACTCAAAGACATCGGTTGCCTTAACGAAGGTTCTCTTTCATTTTAAATACAATATGTCGGTTGATTATGTCTGGGACGGTGAAGCAGATTGCGAGCTTGTAATAGGAGACAATGCTTTAAAAAGATTGAAAACATCAAACGGCACTGTAGTTGATCTTGCAAGAGAGTGGTTTGAGATGACGGGTTTGCCATTTGTATTTGCTGCATGGATTACAAATAGGAAACTATCATCTGATACTGTTGAAAAGTTTGTTAGAGCAAAAGAGAAGGGTAAGCAGTTGATAAACGATATCTGTGAAGAGTCAAGAAGCCTTGTGGGTTATGATGAGTGTAAGAAGTATTTAACAGAAAATATACAGTATGATTTAACCAAAGAGAAACTAAAGGCAATTGAAGAATTTTTAAAGCTTGCTTACTCCTGCAAGGCTATCTCAAATATTAGGCCTTTGCTCTTTAGCTGATTCCACATCTTCAGCAATCTGATGCAGAATACTCTTTATAAAGGTTTGGTATGACAATCCTTTTTTAGCAGCGAGTGTTTTTATCTTTTGCAAATCATCAGCAGGTATTCTTAAAGTTATAGTTTACTTTTCTTCTTTATTGTTTTCTTCAAAATACTTTTTTGCAGCTTTTTTAACTCTTTCAGATTTTTCTCATCGTTTTTGAGTTTACTAAAATCAACATTTTTCCACATCTCGATTATCTCTTTTTCTTCTTCATCTATGTATTTAAATTCTTCATTCATAGCTCACCTCACCTCTGTCGATTAATTTTTTAATTTTTCTGCTTTTGTATGCCGTTTTCAAGATAATTTTATCTTATTTACTTATTTACTTAGGTGAAATCGATGGCATTTTGGTTAAGAGATATTTCGTGTCATCACTTGAGAACTCAACACCTGCACCAGCAAATACGCTTCTTGTTTTCGGATTTAATATCTCATCGACACCGGCAAAGATGTCAAAGTGCCTAAGCCATCTGTATGTTAGCTGAAATTTTGCCTGAACATGTTTATCTCTTATGTCGTTTTCATGATTGAAATCGAAAACATCAAGGCTTGCCTTTAGATTGTCATTTAAGAGATAATAGTCAACACCTGCACCGAAGCGAGACTCTTCTATACCCGCCCTTAAGACAAAATCGTAATACCTTTTGCCCATCATAGCTGTAAATCTGAGCTTGTTGTCTGTGTTCTTTGGATGCTCTGTATGTTCGTAATCCTTTTCGCTTACTATTCCAATTCTGTAAAACTTATCCGGCATCGTGTATATATCAACATTAACAATGCCCTTGTTGTATGAGTCTCTAAAGTTGTGCTGATTTGCTGCATAGATGTTTAGAGCTATCTGGTCGCCTCTTTTTAAGTAATGCTTTATGCTTTTTAATGTCTCGTTGAGATTGTTGTATGCTTCATCGTTGTTTACCAATTTGCCAAGCGTTCCTTTTCCTGTATCAATCTTTGCAAATATGCTGTTTAGATGTTCGCTCGCATTGTCAACATTGTTATATAAGCTCTCATCGACGAGCAGTTTGCCCAATGTTCCTTTTCCATGTCTTAAATCTGCACTCATAAGATAGATATTCTCAAGCGTCTCGTTCAGCTTTTTCATCGCTTCTTTTGCTTCCATTACAGCCAATCTTACATCCTGCTTGTTGTCTTTAAGAATCTCTGCGAGTGTCTGCATAGATTTATTGAAGTTTTCTATAGCCTGTTTTATGTTTTGTCTATTCTCTTCCACAACATCGTTTAAGCGAGAAGAGAGTTTGCTTATCTCTTCTAAAGCCTTTGCAATGTTGTCCCTGTTTTGCTGATTGAATACCTTGTTTATGTTTGTTATTAGTGTTCCTAAGTCGGTTGGAGAAACGGTTTTTGCTATAAATTCTCCATTTTGAAGATACTCGTTTGAGTGTCCGTATTTGATTTCCAGTGTTTTCTCGCCTAAAAGGCTTTTGCTTGCAATTACGGCTATTGAATCCTTAGGTATTTTATACTGTTTGTATATCTCAAGCTCAACAATAGCTTTGCCATTCCTTAATCCAATGTTCTTTATATATCCGACATCGACGCCGGCAACCTTGACCTTCGTGTTGACATCTAAACCGTTTACATTGTTGAATGCTGCATACAGGGTGTATGTGGGCTTTTTCTTTAGTGAAAATTTACCCATTTGTGTCGTTAACCACCCAAGAACAACCAGAATGGCCAATATAAAGATGCCTACAATAACTTCAACTTTTCTATTACTCATGGCTCTCTCCTACATAATAACTCTCTAAGAACTCTTTTACAATAGGGTTGTTTGAATTTTTTATCTGCTCTGCATCACCAAACTCAATTATTTTTCCTTCATGTAAGAAGCCTATTCTATCGGCAATTTTGAATGTTAAAGCAAGGTCGTGGCTTATGATAAAGCAGGTTGTATTTAATGTCTGTTGCATATTTTTTATCAGTTTTGCTATCGACATTGCCGTTATCGGGTCAAGACCTGTCGTAGGTTCGTCAAAGAATATTATCTTTGGATTCGTTATGATTGCCCTTGCAAGCCCAACCCTTTTCTTCATACCGCCGGATAGTTCACTTGGAAGCTTGTTCTCTATATCATGCAGTTCGACAAGTGAGAGTGCTTCTTTTACCTTATCTTTTAGCTCTTTTTTGTTTTTTATGAGTTTTCTCTCAATTAAAGGAAAGGCTATGTTTTCAAAGACGGTTAAAGAGTCAAACAAAGCTGCTTCCTGAAACAGGACACCGAAATTCAGTCTTATTCTCTTTAACTCATCATAGCGAATCTTTGTTATATCTTTGCCTTCAACAATAATGCTGCCCTTGTTGGGTTTTAAAAGTCCTATGATGTTTTTCAAAAGCACGCTCTTGCCTGCACCACTTTTGCCTATTATTACCGTTATTTTGCCTTTCTCTATGTTAAGGTTTAGCTCATCTAAAACCTTCTGGTTATAGAAGTTCACACTCAAATCTTTTACTTCAATCATCAGAATAGAAACGCCGTCAAAAAGTAATCAGCCACAAGCACAGAGATGCTTGCAGCGACAACAGCCTTTGTTGTTGATATACCAACACCCTTTGAACCGCCCTTTGTCGTGATACCCATATAACAGCCAATAAGCGAGATAATAAAGCCAAACACAGCAGCCTTTATAAGTCCATATGTTAAATCCGTCATCTCTATGTAAATTTGAATGTTTTTAACATAAACCGTTGGGTTTAGGTGCAAAATGCCCATACCTACAAGATAGCCACCCAGATTGCCGACAGCATTTGACAGTATAACTAAAGCTGGCAACATTACTGTTGTCGCTATTATGCGTGGTGCAACAAGCAGATTTATTGGATTTACCGCCATCACTTCCAAAGCATCTATCTGCTGTGTTACTTTCATCGTGCCAAGTTCTGCTGCCATAGCTGAGACATTTCTTGCAACAATCATCAAAGCCGTCAGAACAGGTGATAGCTCTCTTCCCAATGATACAGCAACCGTGTATCCTATCATACCTTCGGCACCAAACTTGTGAAATCCATGATAAATCTGTAAAACTTCAACCATTCCAACGAACATGGAAGTTAAAAATACTATCAATGTCGATTTAACACCAATTGAATACATCTGCTCAAATGTGGCGTGAATTCTCGGTTTTTCAAATATGGATTTTGCAAAATTCAATAAAAGAACGGCTATTCCGCCGAGTTCGGATATAAAGTTTATAACAGCTCTTCCAATTAAAGCAAAAATTTCCATTATCTTCTATAAACCCTTTTAACCCTTATACTTTTTCCAATGTTTGTTAAAATCTCATACGGGATTGTGCCGCTTTTTTCTGCAAGCTCATAAGCCGTTAAATCTTCATTCATTATGATCACCGTGTCAGATACATTGGCTTCAACATCACTCAAATCACACATGAACATGTCCATACATATTGTTCCAACCTGTTTTACCTTTTTACCGTTTACTATGCAGTGCATTCTGTTTGACAAGCTTCTAAAGAGCCCGTCAGCATAACCAAAGGCGACAACACCAACCTTCATATCTTTATCCGCCACAAATGTCCTTCCATAACTGATACCTTCACCCTTTCTTAGGGTATGAATGTTTATCAGTTGAGATTGTATCTCTAATACAGGTTTTAAGTCAACGCTATTTTTAAGCTCTAAGCTTGGAGCGTATCCATACATGAAAAGCCCGGGCCTTACGCAGTTTAGATGCGTTCTTTTTGATGAGATTATTGCACCTGAGTTTGCTATATGTTTGAGTTTTACCATTATACCCTTATCTTCAAACGCCTTTATTATCCTTTCAAACCTGTTTAACTGCTCTTCTGTCCACTCAAAGTCGCTTTCGGAATCAGAGAAGTGAGACATAATTCCATCTATGTTTAAATAGTCGGCATTTTTTATACATACATTAATCGCCTTCTCAACTTCTTCTTCCCTTATGCCCAACCTTGCCATTCCTGTATCAAACTTTAGATGAACCTTTATACTTTTTCCTTTGCTTTTTGCAAACTCTATAATTCTTTCAAGCAGAAATAGACTATGAACAACAGGCGTTATTTCAAACTCGTCCATCATATTCAAGTCAAACGAATCGACACAGCTCATTGCGAGTATCGGTTGTGTTATGCCCTTCTTTCTCAACATGACACCTTCTTTTATGTGGGCTATACCAAGATATGCAACCTGAGAGTAATTTGTAAGTTCTCGCGCTATTCTTACAATGCCATGCCCATAGGCATCAGCTTTTATTACAGGTATTATCGATACTTTTTTGCCTATCAGTTTTATAAGCTGACTTAAGTTATAGTGAAAGTTATCAAGATGGACAATAGACTTACTGTGAAAATTAATCATCCCGAAGAAGTATATAAATAAACAGGATATATATCAAAGAATTTTTACATGCCTAAGTAGGCTTTTCTTATCTCTGGGTCGCTTAATATCTCTTCAGGTTTTGCCTGTTTTTCTATTTTTCCTAAGGCAAGCACATACATGCGTTGTGCGATCTCTGATGCTTTATTTGCATTCTGTTCTGCAAGCAGTATCGTTATGCCCGATTTGTGTAATTCGCTTAGTATCTCAAACACAAAATCAACAAGCTTAGGCATCAGGCCAAGAGAAATCTCATCAACCATAAGGAGCTTTGGTTTTGACATTAATGCCCTGCCTAAGGCAAGCATCTGTCTTTCTCCACCAGATAGGGTTCCTGCAAGCTGGCTGTTTCTCTCTTTTAGGCGTGGAAATAGAGTGTAAACATGTTCGAGTCTTTCTCTTATCTTTGCCTTATCCTTTTCATGATATACGGCAAGAAGAAGGTTGCCTTCTGTTGTTATTTTGGGAAATACTCTTGCGCCTTCGGGAACAAACGATATACCAAGCTGAGCCCTTTTATGGGCTGCAAGGCTTGATATCTCTTCTCCTTCAAACTCTATATTGCCGCTTTTCTGCTTTAGAAGACCTATGATTGTCTTTAGAAGTGTGCTTTTGCCTGCCCCATTTGCACCTATTATGGCAACACATTCGCCTTCTTTGACTTCTATTGATACATCTTCAACCGCTTTTATGCTTTTGTAATTTACCGTTAAATGTTCAACCTTTAGCATAGCTTTTCCCTAAATACGCTTCTATGACTTCTTTGTTGTTCACTATCTCTTCTGGTTTTCCTTCTGCTATCTTTTTGCCATAGTTTATAACCATAACCCTTTTGCTTAAATCCATAATAACGGGCATGTGGTGTTCTATGATGATTATTGTCATACCTTGACTATTCAAGTTTAAAACCAGTCTCTTTATTTCGTCCATTTCAGAGAAACTAAGTCCAGAAAAAGACTCATCAAGCAGGATAACTTCAGGGTTTAAGGCTAAAGCTCGTGCTATCTCAAGTCTTCTCTGATAACCCAAAGGAAGCTCGCCAGCTATTCTATCTTTTAAATCTTCTAATCCGGTATTTTTCAGTATCTCTTCTATTTTTTCGGTAATTTTTCTGTTCTTTCTTAGTAAAAATTTACCAAAAGGCTTATCATAGAATCTAAACCCGTAGGCTACTGCAACATTATCAAATACACTCAAACTTGAAAACGGCCTTACAACCTGAAATGTTCTTGCTATGCCTATTTTTGCCCTTTGAAAGGCTTTGAGTTTTGTTATGTCTTTATCTTTGAAGATAATTTTTCCTGCTGTTGGCTTTATTGTTCCACTTATTATGTTAAAAAGTGTGGTTTTCCCAGCGCCATTTGGCCCTACTATGCCGAATATCTCGCCCTTTTTCGCATAGAAACTCACATTATCTATGGCTTTTAGGCCGCCAAACATCTGTGTTATACTGTCAACTTTCAATACCTTTTCAAAAGAGACCATACGATTCCCTTTCTGCCAAAGAATCCATCGGGTTGAAATCTCATCATAAGCACGATTAGGAGTCCATAAAGCAACATTCTGTAATCGTGAATGGGTCTAAATAGCTCTGGCAGAAGAACAAGCAGGGCAGCGCCGAATATAGGCCCTATTATCGTTCCTTCTCCGCCAACCATAACCATAGCAAGAATCGTTACAGAAACCGGAAAAGAGAAATCCGCAGCGCTGATAAATCCCATAAAGCTTGCATACAGAATCCCACTTAATCCTGCCAAAGCAGAGCTTAGAGCAAAGGCTATCATTTTGAACTTTACAACAGATACGCCGCTTACATCTGCTGCAAGCTCGTCATCTTTAATAGCAGAGCATGCCAAACCGCTCCATGAGAGTTTAAATAGATAGCTGATGATTATTGTTAAAACAACAGCAGTATAAACTATTAAAGCAAATACCTGGTTTGATATCATATGGCCATTTATAGTTGGAAACGGTATGTTGCCTATACCCATTGCTCCGCCAAAGTAATTGAAGGTGTTGAATATGCCTTCGACTATGAAGTTTATCCCTATCGTCGTTATAACAAGGAAATCTTCGGACAACCTTAAACTCGGCAGACCCAATATTATGCCGACAAAGGTGGTAATCAGAACGGAAAGCATTGATGCTTCTATAAAACCAACGGAGTATCTTGTGGTTAAGATGGCAAATGAGTATGCTCCTATTGCCCAGAATGCAGCATGACCTAAAGAGACCTGTCCCGAATATCCTACGAGTATGTTTAAGCTTAAAGAGAGTATGATGTATATGCCTATGGTTATAAGAAGTGTAATGATATATCCGCTCATCCTTTTAATCCTTTGAATAATTCCATAATGCCTTCAGGTTTGAACAGAAGCATGATTATCATGAATATAAAGGCAAGCGAATCCCTTGGCAGTGGAATGTTAAATACGCCTATCGATATTGTCTCGAGCAATCCTATGAATATTGCAGCCCAGAAAGCTCCCCAGATATTGCTCATTCCACCCACAACGATTATTGCAAGTGATTTATAAGCTGGAACATCGCCCATTGATGGATATATGGAGTTGTAATAAGAACCAACAAGCAGACCAGCAAGGCCTGCAAACGCCGAACCAAAGGCAAAAGCCAAAAATATCAGTTTTTTGGAATCAAGTGATGTTATCTCGGCTAAATCAACATCCTGCGAAACGGCCTTTAAAGCCATACCGAAACGCGTTTTTTCCGTTGTAATCCAAATAAGGATAATGGAGAGCAAACTTATAGAAAGCACTACCATCTGAGCATAGCTTATAACGATATGCGATAGATGAATCTCGCCAGAAAATAGAGTTGAAGGGAACGATTTTATGTAAGGACCAAATATGAGTCTAACAGCTTCTTCTATGCTTATAAATGCGCCTATGCTGGCTATAAGTGATATTAAGGGAGAGTGTTTTATGAGTGGCAGATAGATGAGAAGTTCAATGAGAATTCCAACAAGGGAAGCAGAAACCATTGAAGTCAACACGGCTAAGATAAAACTGTGGGTTGTAAGGTAGGTGTATAAGCCAGCATAGGCACCAACAACATAAACAGCCGCATGAGCCACATGAACTATGCGCAAAATTCCGTATATTAAAGCCAAACCCATAGCTATTAGAGCATATATGCTGCCAATAGTCAGACCGTTAATAATCTGCTGTGCTAACACACTTGCCTCTTTTAAAGGTTTTCCAGATAGGATTTACACCGTAATGATACGGTATAAACAAGTAACTCTTTTCCTTTAAAATCACAAAATCCGCCTGTTTTCCTATCTCAATAGAGCCAAGCTTGTTCTGTTTGTCGATTGCATAAGCCGCATTTATTGTTGCAGCGTTTAAAGCTTCTTTGGGCAGCATGTTCATCATTAAAACGGCAAGCGTTATTATCTGCGGCATGGATTCACTGAAAGAACTGCCCGGATTGCAATCTGTTGCAAGGGCAACGGCAAGTCCGTTGTCTATGAGCTCTCTTGCGTTGGCAAAAGGTTCTTTTAAACTAAATGCAGTGCCGGGCAGAAGTGTCGCTATTGTATCGCCTTTCTTCATTGCTTCTATGCCTGATTTTTTTATCTTTAAAAGATGGTCGCAGGAGTAAATTTTTAGTTTTTCTGCAAGCTCGCTGCAGCCGATTGATTCTATCTCATCTGCATGCATTTTGGGTTTTAGGCCGTATTTTTCGCCGGCTTTGAGTATCTTCAATGTCTCACCGGCTGTATAGACACCCTTTTCGCAGAATACATCGATGAATTCGGCGAGTTTGTTTTCTGCAACATACGGTATAATCTCGTTTATTAGCTTCTCTATGTATTTCTCTTTGTTGTCTTTATACTCAGGCGGTATTGCATGAGCACCGATGAAGGTCGGGATTATTTCAGCATCGGTCTCTGAATTTACTATCTGAATAGCCTTTAGCATTTTTATCTCATCGTCAAAGTTTAAACCATAGCCGCTTTTTGCTTCGAATGTCGTTGTTCCGTATGCGAAAAATAATCTGACTCTCTTTTTTAGCTCTATCACGAGTTCATCAAGGCTTGCTTCTCTGACTTTTTTAAGCGTATTCAAGATACCACCGCCGGCCTGCAAAATCTCCATATAGCTTTTACCTTCAAGGCGCATCTTGAACTCTTGCTCTCTGCTTCCTGTAAATACGGCATGCGTGTGTGGATCGACAAAGCCGGGAATTAAGGCTTTTCCGCCTGCATCCAAAATCTCTTTTGCCTGTCTGTGGTATTTTTTTAGCATATCTTCTGTCTTGCCAATATCGGTGATAATGCCGTCTTTTACGGCTATTCCGTAATCGCTTAAATGTTTGACTTCCTTTAGTTTCTCACCTTTTTTCAGTTTGCCGTCCGATGTAAAGATTTCAGCCCTGATAATGAGTAAGTCTATCATTTTTTCACACCCAATTTTGTTTTTACTAAGTCGTTTATTAGTTCGTCTTCTGCAATCTCTGGTTTTGTTATGGCGCCTTTTGAGTCAGAATTCCACTCATCAATTACTTCTAATGCGTTCTTATTTCTTGCCCATGCCCTTCTTGACACACCGACCATAACATCCCAATCTAAAGCCTTTTTAATGATTTCATCTTTCTCTTTTGAGCCGTCCAGAACGAGTCCGAAACCACCGTTTATTGCCTTTCCTATACCAACACCGCCGCCGTTAGACAGAACAACAAGACTCATGCCGCGCGCTGCGTTTCCAGCAAAGCAGTGGACAGCCATATCTGCCATTATATTGCTTCCGTCCTTGATATTTGCCGTCTCTCTGAAAGGTGAGTCTGTGCCGCCTGTATCATGATGGTCTCGTCCAAGCATTACCGGGCCTATTTCACCCTTTCTTATCATCTCGTTGAACTTTAAAGCTATCTTAACCCTTGTTTGAGCATCGGCATACAAGATTCTTGCTTCTGTTCCAACGACAAGCTTGTTGTTTTCGGCATTTACTATCCAGTGATAGTTATCCCTATCCTGCATTCTTCTATTTGGGTCTATAATCTCTGCTGCAGCTTTATCTGTTTTGATTAAATCTTCGTGTTTGTGTGATAGACAGACCCATCTAAAAGGACCATAGCCGTAATCAAAATACAAAGGTCCCATTATATCTTCAACATAAGATGGGAAGATAAAGCCTTCATCAGTTGTTTCACCATTCTTTGCGACTTCTTTTACGCCTGCATCATAGACGGCTTTTAGGAAGCTGTTGCCATAATCCCAGAAGTATCCGCCCTTTTTGTGCAGTATTTTTATCAGTTCAAAATGTTTCTTTAAGGATTTATTGACATACTCTACAAAGAGTTCGTGGTTTTCTTTAATCATTCTGCGTGCTTCTTCTAAGGTTAATCCTTGTGGTATATACCCACCATCGTAAGGCACATGACACGATGTCTGGTCGCTTATCAACTCTGGTTTTATGTTGTTTTCAACCATATATTCCAATAAATCCACAACATTGCCGTGATATGCTATCGATATGGGTTTTTTAGACTCAAGATGTTCACCTGCCACATCGAAGGCTTCCCTTAAACTGTCCGTTACAAAGCTTACCCATCCCTGATTCTTTCTTGTCTCAATACGGGAGTAATCCACTTCGGCTATAATTCCAACGCCACCTGCAATCTCGACTGCTTTAGCCTGAGCGCCACTCATACCGCCAAGACCAGAGCTTACAAACAGGTGTCCTTTTAAATCCGAATCCCACGGAACGCCTAAAAAGAGTCTTGCGGCGTTTAAGATGGTTATGTATGTGCCGTGCACTATTCCCTGCGGCCCTATATACATCCAACCGCCAGCTGTCATCTGGCCATAGTTTGCCACACCAAGCTGAGCCGCTATGTGCCAATCGTCGGGATTGTCGAACAGTCCAACCATCATAGAGTTTGTGTTTATAACGCGTGGTGCGTTTTTATGAGATGGGAATAGTCCTAAAGGATGCCCAGACATTACGACAAGCGTCTGTTCATCTGTCATCACTTCTAAGTATTTTTTTACGAGTCTATACTGCATCCAGTTCTGAAATACCTGGCCTGTCTCACCGTATGTGACAAGCTCGTAAGGATAAAGAGCTATCTCAAAATCCAAATTGTTGTCTATCATAACCTGAAAGGCTTTTCCTTCCAGTGTATTGCCTTCGTATTGGTCTATAGGTTTTCCCCAGATTCTTCCTTCAGGTCTGTATCTATATCCATAGATTCTGCCCCTTGTTAAAAGCTCGTCTAAAAACTCTTCGGCTATCTGCTCATGCAGGTGCTTAGGTATGTATCTCAATGCGTTTTTTAATGCCAATTTTGTTTGATACTCGTTTAGGTTGAAGTGTCTTGCTGGTGCCCTTCTTATGCCTTCAACAAACTTTGGGTATTCTGGCAACTCATTAGGTAAAGATACGATAAATGGGTTCATCTGTTTCCCTCCTTTTGTTTAGAAGAAGGGAGCTTTAGCCCCCTTCTAATTTGATGGTGTTATTATCTCTAGATTGTCTATCTCACCGAAATATGTAAACTGACCGTTTACAACCTTCTGTATTTGAACGGGTTTTATAACTTCACCGTTTTTCGTAAATCCTTTTATATCACCCGTTACGCCGTCGAAGTTCTTTATGCGGGCTAAAGCTTCCCTGATTTTTGCAGGGTTTGTGCTTTTTGCTTCTTTGATTGCTTCTGCAAGTATGTAAACTGCATCAAAACTTGAAGCACCGACCATGTCCGGCTCAAGATTAAACTGTTTTCTGTATTGTGCTATAAACCATCTTGCTATGGGTCTTTTGTCATCTCTGTTTAAGTCTGTTGTTATTATCGTGCCGTTAGCGGATTTGCCTGCTATTTTTAAGAACATAGGAGAGTCAAAACCTTCCTGACCCAAAAGCTGAGCCTTTATTCCAAGCTGTTTTGCCTGTTTTACGGTTAAAGCACCTTCAGAGTAATAACCAGTGCAATAGATTAAATCAGGGTTTAAGGCTTTAATCTTTGTCAGATAGGGTGTCATGTCTTTTTCACCAAGAGAAAAGCTTAAATTTGCCACAACTTTAGCACCGTTCTTTTCAGCTTCTTTTACAAAACCTTGAGATAGAGCTCTTCCGAAATCGTTATCCATTGTTAAAACGGCAACCCTTTTTGCATGTAAAATCTTTGTTGCCACATAGCCACCGGCTTTTCCTTCAACGCTTGCCAAGAAGCCAATTCTGAATACATAGTTTCCTGCCTTTGTTATGTCTGGATGGGTTGCATAAGCTACAACAAGTGGAATTCTGAATCTCTGATAGATTGGTGCTGCTGCCCTTGTGGGTGTTGAGTAAGAGCCGCTTACCACAGCTATAACCCTATCTTCCTGAACGAGCTTTCTTGCTATAGCCACTGCCTGCTGAGAGCTTACGGCATCGTCATAGACGACGAGTTTAATCTTTTTGCCCAATACTCCACCATTTTCGTTGATTTTTTCAACCGCCAGCATGGCTCCATGTTTTGCACTTGCACCATCAGCTGCAGCAAAGCCCGTTAAAGGTGCGAAAAAGCCAATTTTTATGACTCCAGCTGCAAAGGACGATGTTGTGGCGATAAACATAAAAACCAAACCAAAGATAAACGCTCTAAATTTCATAAAACACCTCCCTAAAAGGTTATTCCTTCAACAAGTTTAAATATAATCCTTGCAGCCAAAGCCGAAGTTTGATTGTCTATATCCAACTGTGGGTTGACTTCTGATATATCAAAACCTACAATCTTGTTGCTTTTTAGTATCGTGTAAAAGAGTGTTAAAAACTCCTTTATTTCAAGGCCAAACGGTTGTGGAGCACTTACGCCACAGGCTAAATAGCTTGCAAACACATCACTGCAGATGGTTAGATAAACACTCTCTTGCTCTTTTAAGAACTCATTTAAGTGCTTAATTGCATGCTGAACATTAAATCGTATCATCTCAATATCTATCCAGTCTGCGCCGTAATTTTTGGCAGTCTCAAACAGTTCTTGGGTGTTTGCTGATTTCTGTATACCTATACACAAATAGTTGAAGGGCTGATTAACTTTTTTGCAGATATCTCCAATCTGTCTAAACGATGTGCCGCTGCTTGGTGAAGCTGAGTAATCTCTCATGTCAAAGTGTGCATCAAAGTTTATAATTGCTGGCATCTTGCCTGTTGCTTTATATATTCCATAGATTGAGCCAAATGCCGTCTCATGGCCACCACCAAGCACAACAGGAAAAAGGGTTGATTCTTTGATTTGGGCAACCCTTTCTGCAAGTTTCATCTGAGACGACTCAAGATTGCCGTCAAACTCTATATCGCCTGCATCATACAAGCCCAGATTTTCAAAATGCCACGGCAGAGAAGCCAATGCCTTTCTTATGCTGATTGGCGCATCCTTTGCACCAAGTCTTCCTTTGTTCCTTTTTACGCCTTCATCACACCGAAAACCGACGATGCATATACCTTTTTCTTTTTTGTGCTTATCAAATGGTTTTACAACCTGATGCCACCTTAGTTGACTTTTTAAGTTTCCGTCAACCCTTCCTTTCCACACCATCTCAGCTCTCCAACCGTCTGTTTATATAGTTGACGATTTCACCATCTTCCAAAAGCCGTTTTACTTTCTCTATGTCTTCTGAAAAAACCCTATCTTCTTTTGCAAAGTTCACCTTTTCTCTGATTTTGTCATGAACCCACTCAATTAACGGTGTTGATTTCAATGGTCTTCTAAATTCCAACGCCTGAGCGCCAAGCAGAAACTCAACGGCTAAGATATAAATCAGGTTGTCTAAAACGGTGTTGAATTTTCTTGCAGATATTGAGCCCATGCTTACATGGTCTTCTTGACCCAATGATGTTGGTATGCTGTCTGCACTTGCAGGAAAGTTTAAGGTTTTGTTCTCGCTTGACAGTGCAGCAGTTAAATACTGCGTTATCATAAAACCTGAGTTTATGCCGACCTTCTCAAGCAGCATTTTTGGTAAACCTTCATCGTCGCCGGCAAGCAGAAGATAAACTCTTCTGTCTGAGATATTGCCAATTTCACTTGCCGCAAGGGTGGCATAATCAATAGCCAAAGCCAAAAGCTCGCCGTGAAAATTACCGCCACTTAGCACCGTATCCTTATCAAAAATCACGGGATTGTCCGTTACGCTGTTTAGCTCAATCTCAATCAACTCTTTAAGATGCTCTAATGCATTCCTTGCAGCACCATGAACCTGTGGCACACATCTCAAAGAATATGGGTCTTGAACCTTATGGCAATGTATGTGAGACCTTACGATTTCTGAATCTTTAAGTAAGCTGTAAACCCTTCTTGCCGTAATCTGAGCACCCTTGAATGGCCTTACTTTATGCAATCTTTCATCAAAGGGCTTAATTGAGCCCTTAAGTGCTTCTATGCTCAAAGCTGCGGATATGTCTGCTAAATCTAAATACCTTTCAAACCTATATGCTCCGTATGATGCAAATGCACTGATGAATTGTGTTCCGTTTATTAGAGCAAGCCCTTCTTTTGGATGAAGCCTTAACGGATTTAAGTTGAACTGTTTTAAAACTGCTTCTGTTTTTACTCTTTTGCCTTCGAAAAACACTTCTCCTAAACCTATCAACGGCAAAAACAGATGAGCCAAAGGAGCCAAATCGCCGCTTGCACCAACAGAGCCTTTGCTCGGCACAACGGGTATCGCATCGTTTTCTATATGCCAGATTATTCTTTGAATTGTCTCTTTTGAAACACCCGAATAGCCAAGCGATAAAGAGTGCACCTTTATAATCATCATTAACTTTGCAATAAATGGCTTAACAGGTTCACCGACACCACAGGCGTGACTTTTGAGCAGGTTATACTGAAGTTTGTCGGTTTCTTCTTTTGATATAACTGTTCTGCACAATGTTCCAAAGCCTGTATTTATGCCATAAACAGCTTCACCTTTTTTTAAAATCTCTCCTACGGCATTGAAGGATTTTTCTATTTTGTTTAAGGTTTCTTCTGTAAGCTCTGCTTTAATTTCACCCTTTGCTATTTTTATCAGATTCTCAATGGTTAAATTGTCTAAACCGTATCTAAATATCTCACCCATTTTTTACAAACTCCGCAACCCTTCTGTTTACATCTTCCCTTTCTGTGATTTTTGAAAGCTTGAACCCTTCGTTTAGAAGCATCTCCATTATCATTGGCTTGTCAGCATCAAGCAGAACTCTGCAGTTTGAAGGTTTGACTTCTGAGAAAAATTTTGAAGTTAAAGATGCTGCAACCTTGTTATCAACATCGTCCTTATCGCAGACAAGCACACTGTTTTTATCCTTGATATAAATCACGGCTGCAACAACTTCTCTCTCTTTTACGGCAAGTATAGAATCTGTTTTTTTAATGAACCCTTTGAAATCATCGACAATCTCTTCATCTGCACAACCAAAGTTAAACATCCACTCGAACACGAGCTTTTTTAAAGAGAGATAATAGACATCGGCGTATCTAACAAAGGCAAAGCTTGAGTTTTTTATACTTTCAAGAACCCTTTTTGAGAGTGGCTTTCTTCTAAAAGCGGATTCGAGCTCATCTAAAGCCTCAAGCATAAATTTTGAGTTTTCACCTTCATCGAGCATCTCTCTCATCTTTGTCCTTATAAGCTTCCAGATGGGTTTGGCGCTCTTTAGAATCTCCTTTGCCTTTTGAGTAAAGCAGACAACCTTGAATCTTTTATCCTTCTCATCGGGCTTTATAATGACAAGACCCTTTTCCTGCAAAGAAGCAATGGATTGACTAACAGCAGACTGCGTTAAATCGAGATGATGAGCTATCTCGCTCATGGTTAACTCGCCGTATCTGTCAAGCAGGTAAAATATGGCAAACCAGGATGGCTCAAACTCTATCTGTTGGTTTTTGTATATCAGACTTACATCTGTTAAGAACCTATCACTTAGCCGTTTAAACCTGCTACCTAAGATTAACTCGCCTGCAAGGCTAAAAACCGACACAACTAAGTCCTTAATTAAGCACTTTAGTAAATGTTTAAAAAATGGTAGCCCCAAGGGGAATCGAACCCCTGTTTTCGGCGTGAGAGGCCGACGTCCTAACCGCTAGACGATGGGGCCACAAACCAAATAATGGCTGGGATGCAGGGATTCGAACCCCGACTCGCGGATCCAGAGTCCGCTGTCCTACCGTTAGACGACATCCCAACCGCCAGCACAAATTTTACCGTTTTATATAAGAAAGTCAAGGGTAAAGAGTGTCAACGCAATTTAAAAATACCCCTTTTCCAAAGTAAAAATGTCCCTTTTTCTTCTTATTTTTACCTGTCCTTTGCTCATGTAATAATAGGAAATAGAACAGGAAACAGTCTTTGAATAACAAGAAAGCGGCTTTCTTCTTTTCCATTCTTTCACTCTTTGTAAGATATCCGCTATATGTGAGGCGTGGATTGAACAAAAAACTGGCGCGCCCGAGAGGATTCGAACCTCTGACCCACGGATTAGAAGTCCTAAAAGCACACTTTCTGCCAAACCTTTTCTATCTGAGCTTTTTCAAAAAAATCCCTATCAAAACAATGTTTTTTAAATATCAACTATTTGCATTTTTTGTGTTTTTTTGATAGTTTTTTATTGTTAGTTTTGAACAAAAACTTCCAATATGTTTCCAATGGAAATTGGAAGTGATGATAGGATATAGAAATGCCTATCTACGCTTGGTGTCCAAACTGTGGCACAGAATATAGCATAAAACATACACGGTGCCCCAAGTGCGGCACACCGAGACCACGAGTTGGTAGATTTAGAATTTTCATCCAACTTGAGAAAAAAACAGTTAAGAAATTGATATCCAACATATCTCTCGCTGATGTAAAAAAATTGGAAACTATAATAAAACAAAGAATCATAGAAGGTATATACACAGAAAAACCCGTAGGCATAGAATTTAATACCTTTGTGAAGCAATATTATCTTCCCTCTGAGAAAAATAACAAAAAACCTGAATCACTTAGAAGAGAAATAGAACTTTATAGAAAATATATTTCGCCGTTTTTAGCAGACAAAAAAATTAAACGATATAACACCAAGCGACATAGAAAAAATAAAGGCTGACATGCTTGATAAAAGCCTCTCCCCCAGAACTATACAGTATGCTATTCAAACAGTAAAACACATGTTTAATGTTGCGATAAAACAAGGATTTTTCAAGGGTGAAAATCCAACAAGAGGCATAAAAATACCAAAAAAAGACAATAAACGCATACGCTTTCTCACAAGGGACGAAGCTAAAATGCTTCTACAAGAACTCAAAAAACACTCGCAAGACACTTATGAGATAGCTTACCTTTCCCTCTACACAGGTATGAGATTTAGTGAAATAGCCAATTTAACATCAAGATATAGATTTTGAAAATGGTGTAATTCATATAAAAGACTCAAAAAGTGCTGAAAACAGAGCAGCTTATATGACTGAAGAAATCAAAAATATGCTTTTGGAACGAAAAAAGAGAGAAAAAACAGAGCAAGGACTTGTTTTCCCAGACAAAAATGGAAAAACAAGAAGCAAAGTGTCAAGAACATTTGAAAGAGTCGTTAAGAAATTAGGCCTAAACAATAACATAACCGACCCGAGAGACAAAGTTGTCTTTCACACTTTAAGACATACCTTTGCCTCTTGGTTAGTCATGCAAGGCACGCCAATTTACACAGTTAAAGAGCCCATGGGACACAAAACTTTAGCCATGACTGAGAGATATATAGCCACCTTGCACCCGACGCGAAGAAACAAGCAATTGAGAAGCTTATGCATCATGATGATAAATATAAATAGAAAAAATACGATTCCATTTCTCTAAATCCCGTTGTCTATTTTCCTCTAAAATATCCAAAATTTTGTGCACATCTACAAATACCTTACCCCCCAGTTTTGAAAAAATAGGATATTTTTTCTCGTATTTAAGTCGCCTTAAATACCCAAGAGAAAGGGATATTCCATATTTTTGTTTTAGAACAGAAGGGGCTTCTTTAATCCATACCCATTCTCCTTTTTGCATTTTCCCACCTCCTTCTTTTTCTATATGTTGTATCCGAAAATAAACACAAAAAACTTCCAAAGACTTCCAAAACTTCCAAAGACTAAAAATGTAGTTGAAAACACGAAAAAACTTCCAATAAATTACTATTGGAATAGCTATTTATTCGCATTCCTTATTTTCCTTATTTTTTGTTTTACACTACTGAATAACAAAATAAAAGGATTAAAAATATTTGTTTTTGATATTTAAGGACATTTATTGTCAATAAAGTTTATTTTATGTCATCTTTTATAATGCCTATGAAAATTTGAAAAAATAAGAAAAAGACTTAACAAAAGCAACAAAAGAGATATCCTTTCGTAAAGAAGGAAAAAAAGGAATTAAAAATGTATTTTGTAGTTGTTTTTTGGTGAAGGTAAAAAAGGAGTTGAAAGTTGAAGATGGAAACAACGGAAGCAATAAAAGCAAAAGATTTAGAGATTGGTTTTTGGATTCTGACAGGGATTGCCCAAAAATTTGCAGAAGATATGCCATTTTCGTATGTGTTTAAGAAAAGAAAAAAGCAATAAGGAGCAGCCCCGACCAAAGATGCTCCCATTGAGCAATTTTGCAAGTCCAAAAACCGCCCCTTCAACCTCCACCGCAAAAGGGGCAGAAAGGAGTGTTACACATGAAAACTTTAAGGCAAGAAATTCGGTTTGTCAAGGCCTTTGAGGAGACAAAGCAATACCTTGAAAAACTTTATCCAAACCATGATTTTAAATGGAAATACAGGAGCGGGCGTTGGTGGGGGTTTGCCCTGCCCACAAAGATAAAAAACATCCAAACTTAAATATTTATCTGACCCGCAATGGTAAAGTAGCCTGGCACTGCTTTGCCTGTGGATACGCAGGAACCCTTTTTCAAAAGGACAAAGAAAAAGAGCTTCAAGAATTAGAGCAAAAAGAAAAGGATGAAAAGCTTACCGAACATGAAAAGAATAGATTAGAAAAACTTAGATCTTGGAAACAAGAAAAAGAAAGACAAGAAAAGGCACAAGCAGATTTTAAAATTTTGCAAAAAAAACCTTTATGAAAAAATTAAAAATTTAAATTTAAACCAGGCAGCTTCATATCTTTACAAACGCCTTGGGGATTTGCTCTTTGAGAAAGAAGAGAATATAAAAAAACTCCCTATCGGAATATTATCTTCAGATATCCTTAAAAAACTACAGCTTGCAGAAAAATTTGAACCTTTTGCAAATACAGAAAAAATAATATTTGCTTATTACGATATATATGGGAACATAACACATTTTCACATCCGTGATCCACTCGCAAAAACAAAACAGGAACGATTCAAGACTTTAAAAGTTAAGGAAAAAGCAGAGGGGATTTTTAACGTTCGAACGCTCCTTGAACATCCTGACCCTTTTGTCTTCATAGTTGAAGGTGAATTCGATGTAATAACTCCTGTGCTTGTAAGTGATTTTGCGATACCAGTAATTGCAACTGGATCTGTTTCAAGTATCAAAGCAAAAACAATTAAAAGCATACTTGAACAGGATAAGATTCCTATACTTGTCCCCGATTGGGATTGCGCAGGGGGAAATACCTTACAAGAACTTATTTTAGAAATTCAGGAGGATTTAAAAAACAAGATTTACATTGTGCCTGAACCGCCTTATAAGGAAGATGAAGATAGAAACGCAATTACTGATTTTGATGAATTATTTAGATTTAAGCAAGAAGATGAAGCACGCAAAATAGCCGCACAATTTAGTTTCATCACTCTTCATGAATACGAAAAAACTTAGAAGAACAAGAAAAACAAAAAATTATAGAAAAATACAGGAAATATCCAAGTCAATACAAAAAAATAGTATTTGCAAAACATGCAATACAAACACAAGAAGACGATATTCCTCTGGAAGATGCCCTTGATATTTTACAGAATGCAAAAGAAGAAAAAGGATTTTTAAATGGGAAGCTGTATCCAGGCGTTTTAAACCTTCTTGTAGCTCCTGGAGCAGTCGGAAAAACCACTTATGCTTATTATTTGTCTTTAAAATTTGTAGAAGAAACAGGAAAAGGAATGATATATTTTAGTCCAGAAGAAACTCAATGGTCAACAAAACTCAAGCTCAAAAATTTAGTTAATTTTTACCAAAATTTAAAAAAACCTTTAGAGCAAAGAAAGCTCAAAATTGTTAATCAATACATAACTTTTATAACCAAAAGAATGGGGGAAATAACGACAACTCCAGCCTTAAAAAGACTTACAGAAATCATAAGCACTAACGATATAGGCATGATAGTTCTTGATCCCGTATTGAACTTTATATCGAATGTAAATGAGAACGACATGATAAGAGAGGCTATAAACAAAATATTAGATACAATATCTCAAAGAAACATTGTTTTACTTGGGATTTACCACACGAATAAGGATTACCAAACAATTGCTACTATAAAACAAGAATATGGGGGAAAAGATGCATCCAAAATAGACAGTAAACATGTAGATGCTTTGACAGAAACGGTAAGAGGAAGTGCTGAAGTAGTTAATGTGGCACGAATAGTGTATTTTATGTTAAGCGATACAAAAATACCTAACAAACAAAAAATCATAACAATTAAAAGTAATATAAGCAGAAAAGGTATAGTGATCGACACTTTCAATTTACCCTTCCAGGATCAAGAAAATTACGAAAGATATTGCTATGATAGACTTTAAAAACAACACCGTGCAAATTGAAGATAGTGTGTTACACTATTTACCTTTTTTACCAACACGAACTCGACAAAAAGATTATCAGGTAATTCGAAAATACAAAAATAGCAATCTAATGTGTGAATTACGGGCACAGGAAAGCCTAAATGTTCACGACCTCTTGATATTATTTGTTTTACTCAAGGACTATCAAAAAAATCCAGAAAGCTGGAAAAAAACAACTATAATGGTTAAAAGATCAAACAAAACTATGGAGATCGCAAGTAAAGTAGTATCCTTAAAGGAGATTTGCAAGACAAGAGGAATAATCCCTAAAAAAAATAATAGACAAACTGTTTTAAATTCTTTAAGGCGCTTTAGGTATGCAGAAATAAGATACTTATGGCCAAACGGAACAACAGAGTATTCCTCGTATATTTATAACATTGCAGAAGAAGACACAGAAGTCAATGTGTTAAGAATAGATGTAAACAAGAGGTTCTTTGACTTTTGCTTAAAAAAAGGCATAGTGATTAATTTGGAATATATTTACAAAATCGAGCAAATCAAAGATAAAAATTTAAAACATTATAAAGGATATGCTATTCTACTGATCTTATACATGCAAGGGACAAAAGAGGTATTAGAAAGTAAAAGAAAAAAGAAATACTTTTATTGGAGACGATACTATACAGAAGAAGAATTACTCTACGCATCGCACATAGCAGAATTAAATATTGCAGAAACAGAGAAGAGGAAGTTTCTACAAAGAAGCTTGAAAATCTTGTATAAATGTGGAATACCAGAATACAAATTAGACAAAGAAAGCAAGATTTATTATCGAGCAGATATAAAGGAAGTAAATGAAAAATTTACAAAAATCAAACCCATCCAATAAAAGAAATCAATAGGGGAAATTTGGTACCCCAAGACACTCTTAAGAGCCAATATAATACAATTGGAATGAAAGCGACTTCATTCTATTTTGAACATATGTTATTTTTAGAAACACCGCATACAAATAATAATTTTCGTGAAATTTTGCTATATGTATGAATTATATATATAAAATCTGGAATGCGATTCTGATAAAAAAGAAAAAGCCAGAGGGAAATTTGGTATCCCAAAATGGGAAATTTGGTATCCCAAAAATTTTTGTAACCCCGTATAGAAACAACAATTTTAAGCCCCTATATAGTATCTTTAGATACTATAAAACTATAAAACCCAGCGGTGGTGGGGGTCGTCTATCGACTCCCCCCCCCACACACACCGCTTTCTAATCAAAATTGCTTAGACCTATTTTTATGATTCTTATTTAAAGGAGGTAACTATGAATCCTGAAAGAATAGAGATAGAATTAACCCATCAGGAGAGAAAACCGATAAAATGTATGGCTTTTTGAAACTATCTCCAGACGACAGGGAGTTTGCAGAAAAGGTGATAGGGTCTGGTGAGTTACTTTTTGATGAAGAGTAAAAAAACACAAGCAACTTCCCTGTCTGCAATGCCTATTGGTTTTGCTCACGCCACTTCAGGCTTAATTGTTTTTAAAATACTTTCTTCTTTCTCCATAGTTTTATACATATCCCACCTGAGCTGTAAATTCAGCCAAAAATCAGGAGTGGTATTAAAGAACTTGGCCAATCTCAAGGCTGTGCTTACGGTTATGCTTCTTTTACCGTTTACTATCTCATTCACCCTTTGGTAAGGAACCTTTATAGCTTTGGCCAATTTCTTCTGACTTATGCCCATAGGTTTCAAAAACTCTTCAAGCAAAATAACACCAGGGTGGATTGGCTCTCTATCTGTTGGAATTCTAACCATCTCTTGTTCCTTTCTTATTCGTGATAATTAACAGATATAATCATATTTACATGATAGCATGGATAACATGATAAAAACAATATACAACTTATAGTATTCCAAAACCCGCCTCACTGTGATTTTTCTAAAAAAGGGAAATTTTATCCGACCAGATGGGAAATTTTATCTGACCGAGTGGGAAATATTGTCCGACCACCCACTCTGTAATCCCTGTCCTGATAGGAATTTAGGCGGGTTATATATAGTATTCTATAGAATAAATAGGGAGGGCGGGCTTTCTTAAGAAGACGCCCGCCCTCCTTGAGTAAAAAAGAAGAACATTGCGAGGTTGGGTTATTTTTCTCTCCTTGACAACTCCTCATCCGTAAGCTATCGTTCTATAAAAGCACTGGGAGGTGCTTATGAAAACCTACACTGCCATCATAGAGAAGTGCAAAGACACTGGCCTTTATGTGGGATATATACCTGGTATTAAAGGTGCTCACTCTCAAGGTGAGACAGTGGACGAACTCATAGAAAACTTAAAAGAAGTGTTAAAACTTCTCGAGGAAGACGGCGCTCTTGAGCCAGAGAGCGAGTTTGTTGGAGTTCAAAATATAGTGGCATGAGCAGATACCCAGTTCTCAAACCTCAAGAAGTAGTCAAAATACTCAATAAACTTGGCTTTGTAGAGGTCAGGCAGGTAGGTTCTCACAAACAATTCAAACATCCTGACGGAAGATTTACAACCGTTCCTTTTCACAAGGGAAGAGACATATCACCTTTGCTTTTGAGAAAAATAGCAGAGGACATTGGCTTGACTATTGACGATTTTTTGTCTTATAGGTAAGTTTTATGAAACTCAAAATCATCCTTGAGCCCGTAGAAAACAAATGCAACAAAATCTAAATTTTGTTGTAAAGTGTTCCCAAAACCACAAAGATGAAACCTATTTTTCTTTGTCAAGACAGAGCTTTTCTCTTGACAAAATACAACTTAATCTTAAAGTAAATGTTGTAATAAAATAAATATTCTGAGGAGTAAAGCTATGCTACCAATTGAATTAAAAAACAGCTATTTGGTAGGGCAAACAGCTATAACCTATCTAACCGAAGAGCAGGTAAATGCTTTAACTATCGCCTTTCAAAACTGGTATGATAAATCAACTGGAATTTACCATAAAAAGCGAGGCAATTACTGGCTTGTCTTTCTCGTTCTTCGGTTTACAGGGGCAAGGATAAGTGAGGTGATAAACGCAAAATATGGAGACATAGACTTCCGCAATGCCGAGATGAGGTTAATCACTCTAAAGAGGCATAATCCAAAGAAGAGAAACCAGACAAGAATTGTTCCAGTCCCACCGCAGGTAACCAGTGAGATAGCCACCTTTTTGGCTCAATACCCGGACATAAAAGATAGGCTCTTCTTGATTGACAGAAGCAACTTTTATCGTGTTTTTCAGGAAAGGTGCCAGGAAGCAGGCATACCAAAGGAACTGTCTCACCCGCACATCTTAAGACACACAAGGGCTATAGAATTATTAAGGACAGGTGTGCCAGTTACTATTGTGCAGGATCTTTTGGGGCATTCGGCTTTAACGACGACGGCTGTTTATTTGAGGATAAGCGGGCAAGAGGCTAAAAATATACTAAGAGAAAAAGGGTTAGTTTAGCCTCTTTTAAGTAAAATTATGGATGAGGTGCTATAATGAGAAAAATAAAAATAGAAATAAAAAACAAAGAATTACTTATTAAAATTTTCAAAACGATTTCTTGGTTAGATACACTTAGATGGAGCGTAGAAGACAATTATAACTTTATAAACTTTTTTAAAAATGATTTAACCAATTATGAAAAAGTACTCACACATTGGATTTGTTATATTACCGATAGACAAATGTCATTCGAAATCGTATGGGATAAGGGTGGATATGTCTTTTCGGAACTGGTATATGAATATTCTAGAAATAAAAACAAATCTCCTGAAGAAATTCTCAAAGAACATTATGAAAAATATAGAGATAAAAAAGGTAAAGAACGATTCAGATTTAAATCTAACACTAATAATGTTACCTTTGCATCCAGATACGTGACTAACGATTACCAAAACATATTCCAAACTTTAGAAGTTCTGGACAATTACAAAGCGACTATCGGAGGAAATGAATACAAAAGAAATCTTGTCGCTTTTATATTGCATTTTATTCAACGATTTAAAGGAAAAGATGACCTTCTTGTAAGAGTGGCATGTGCTTTGCATTTATTGACCTATGATCTTGAGAGTAAGAGAGCAAATCCTGGCAGAATCTTGGAGATTTTAAGCAGTAAGAAGGAATTTGAAGAAAAACTCAAAGAATTTAAAAGAACCTCTACATATGGTAAAAAGAGATTGTGGTGTTGTATCAGAGATTATAAAAAAGGATTGTATAATAAGATATTTAATAATGCTATAAAAGAGTTAGCATCTGATGATAATCATGCGAACAAGTTATCTGATATTTGGAATAATTTACCTATGGATCAAATAGAGTTACCAGGTGATGTCTGGAACAACAGTCCTCTGTTTAGAGATAATTTATTTGCGGATGTGTTAGATCTTAATTCCATTCCTAAAACCTGGGGCATGCCAAGAATAGTTAGAGAAATTTATAATCAATTGAAAAATAATAAGGAAGATATTGGTGATTTCTATCCAGAAAAATTTGACATAACTTTTGACTTTGTACCCAGAATGTGCAACAAAAAATTATGTAATGTTTGTCTTTTTGGAAAAAATGGCGCTGATTCTATTTGTATTCCAACAAAAGATAAATACTGTCCTGTAGCTCTATTAAGCTGTGGTTATATAGCCGAATGCAAAGAGGAGAATTGCATCGTTAAAGAAAGTATTAGTAGAGAAATATGTAAAGGAGGGCTGAAAAGATTTTCATAAACCCCGTCTCAACTCTGCGGTGCTTCGCACTTTACCTGTCGGGGTTACTTATCAAGCCGTTGCATTAAAATAAATTCAACATGTAAAAACTTGACAAATATACATTATTTGCTATAGAATTTAGATGAAATACTTTTAAGCCGCGCGTGTCCCGCCTATGATCGGGACGCAGCCCCGATAGGGGGTGAGCGGCTTTTTTTATTTTTACTGTCCAATAGGGTTTGGATAAAATGTTCATAGCTATTTCAGACGAGTCCGGTGATTTGGGTGTGACTTACAAAGGAGGAACACGTAGCTTTGTCATATCTATAGCTCTTTTAAAAGGTGAAGATAATTTACAGAAACTTAATGAAACAGCGAGATACCTCTCAAGACCTTATTTAGATTCTCCTTTGAGAAAGTGGTCAGAACTAAAAGGAAAAGTTAAGCATGACCCACAAAGACTGTATAATTTTTATTACTATTTATGGAAGAATTTCAGCACTTCTTGCGATTTTTTTCTTTTCTCTTTTTTTGTTCTGGATAAAAAAGAGATAGAAAAAGGCATATTTGCAATAGATAAGGAAAATTTCAAAAGCTATATATGGGAAGGATATAAAAAATGTTTCATGAGAGTATTTGCTTTTTTAAAAAAATACCACTACGAAGAAAAACTTTACCCAAATCCTCCATCAATTAAGTGGTTTCTGGATAGAAATACAGAAAGAGAAAAAGAAATAAAAAATACAATAATAGATCTCGCTAAAGAGAAAGGAGTTCAACTGGGCGGTCCATTTTTTATATCTAAAAGAGGGCGCGATAGGTCTGGAAGAGAAGCAGCCACATCCATAAAGATAGTAGATTTATTTGCAGGGGTCGTAAGGGTATCGGTGGAACACTATATGAACAACAATTCTCACTGCTCCAGAAATAAATGTGAAAATTGCTCTCATCCCAACATAAAAGTTTGGCAACTGATTAACACTAATTTATGCATTAAAGATTTTGGTTTTTGGAAATGGAGAGGAATGATATATTATCCACCCAAAAACAGAAAAACACACGAAAGATTTTTTGGAAAAGATCCTTTTCTTACTTAAGTAAGAAGTAACAGCCTATATAAAGCGGCTTAAGCTATGACATACTTAAAAGAAGTAACACCCTTTATTTTCTCTTAAAAAGTGGCAAAATTTATCCCTAATACCTTCAGTGTTAAAATAGTCTCCCAAATTCACACAATCCGACCTCAATCGATGAATTGTCGAAATGAGAAAAAATTCGCTTAAAATCGATTTATTTACATGCCCTTTGTAATCCCGCATCCACAAGCTGGTTTTCCGTGCCGATGCAAGGTTCGGTAGGTAGAGAGGGTTTTTAAAAGGAAAGAGAAGATGAGAGAAAAGGAGAGAGGTTTTTTCGAAGCAGATTATGACAATGCCAGAACAGACACAAAGCGTAAGCAGTATGGCAGGTGGTGGCTTATCTTCCTTGTTTTGAGATTTACAGGGGCAAGGATAAGTGAGGTGTTGAATATCAAATACGAAGATATAGACTTCAGAAATGCAGGGACAAGGCTTATTACCCTGAAAAGGCACAATCCCAGGAAGAAAAACAGCTTTAGGATTGTTCCTGTTCCTGTCAATGTTACATCAGAGATAGCCACCTATATAGCCCAATACCCACAGATAAAAGATACTCTATTCCAGCTTGACAGGACTTTTTTCTATAGGGTTTTTAAAAGCAGGTGCGAAGAGGCAGGAATACCAAAGGAGCTTGCACACCCGCACATCCTAAGACACACAAGGGCTATCGAGCTTTTAAGGGCTGGAGTGCCTGTGACTATTGTTCAAAACCTACTTGGCCATTCGGCGCTTACCACGACAGCCGTATATCTTAAGATTAGCAATTCAGAGGCTAAACAGATCCTGAGAGATAGAGGGTTAATCTGAGTGTGAACCAGATAGGTTTAAAATTTTCTTGAGACTTTCTATTACTTGATTTCTATATACATCTTCAAGAACACCAAGCTTTTTAACGAGCCTTTTGCTATCTATTGCTCTTATCTGAAATATTAACAAAACAGACGGAAAGGATAAGCCATTCTCTTTTGATGGTTCTACTTTTAAAGTGTAGGGAAATCTTAAGGCCGTCATGTTCGATGTAAAAGGCATTACTATGGCTATCTGTTTTATTGGTTTGGAAATAACAAGCGCTGGTCTTACTCCATGCTGTTCGTGGCCATTTGTTTTTGGTAATTCAATAAGGTATATCTCCATTTTCAAGTTCCTTTTCAAAGTTAGCAAAATCTGTGTCTGTTATCTCGTCCCATAAGTCAAACTCTTCTTTCAGCTTTAAAAACTCCTTATACAGGTTTATAGACTCTCTCAGGACTTCCTCTTGTGTTTTGTTTGTTTGGATTGAGAGTTTTTCTATCTCGTTTTGAATCTCTTTTGAAAACATAGACACTCCTTTTAAAAGAGTACTTTCTAAGATAATAACCACGAGAACGAGATAAAGCAAGTGGTAATAAAGGACAAGGGAGTAATTTAATTGACTTTTCTCTCTTATGTAATTACAATGTAGTCATAACCGTTAAAAGGGGGTAAACCATGAGAGCTTCTTTAGTCAGGATAGGCAACTCCAAAGGTATAAGAATACCAAAAGCCATCTTAGAGCAGTGCAACATAACCGATGAGGTAAACCTTGAGATTAAAGACAATAAAATCATTATTGAGCCAGTAAACAGCCCAAGAAAAGGTTGGGATGAGGCTTTCAAGAAGATGGCCAAAAACGGTGATGACAAGCTCCTTGATATGCCAGAGAGTAACTGGGATGAAGAGGAGTGGGAATGGAAGTAAAGAGATTTGATGTTTTCTTGATTAACCTTGACCCCACCGTAGGGCATGAGATAAAGAAAACCAGACCCTGCCTTGTTATCTCTCCTGATGAGATGAACAGGCACATCTCAACGGTTATAGTAGCTCCCATGACAACAAGGACAAGAAATTACCCAACAAGGGTTAAGTGCGTATTCGACAACAAAGAGGGAGAAATTGTCTTAGACCAGATTAGAACAGTCGATAAGAATAGGCTTATAAAGAGACTGGGTAGGATAGATAAGGATACACAAGAAAAGGTTTTGAAAGTGTTAAAAGAAATGTTTGAATGAAGCAAGATTTCTCGCCCCTTCTCAGGGGTTCTTTTCTAAGTCTCAAATACAGCATTTTAATAAAACAAACAATATAATATATATCAGTCTAACCAAATTTTCGCTTTTTTCTTTTTCTCACCAACCACCCATTATTCCCGTCCCAACGCCAATATCCTTAATTTCAGTCTCAAATACAGCATTTTAATAAGTTTTTAGTCTCAATTTCCGCTCTTTCCCAACCGCAGAAAAATGTCGGATTTGAGACTGTCTAAAACTATTTGAATACAGGTTACATGTTGTAGGGGAAAGATGAATCTGACCAGTTTTGTTTTTTTGTGACAACCTTTTGCATATATAAAAAAGACAAAAGGAGGTGGAAGAAATGTTTTTAAAGCTTGAAGAAGAAAAGAAAAGAGAACGAAAACCCTACAAACCCTACAATTTGAGGCTTGAGGAACTTACTACGCTCATGGAAATTATTCATCAAAAAACAGAGATTGTGAACACAAGTGCCATCAAGGTGCTTGAAACTCTTAAGTCCCACAAATCCGATAATATTTGCGCTATTTTCAAACCAAAAGACAAAGAAAATACTATACAAAAGGTTGCTACGGAACTGATGCCTATAATGGATAATATGCCCAAGATATTGCATCTCGTAAATTCTTTCTCAGAGTTGCTTAAAAATGCTTTAGAAGACATAGAAAACGAATCAGATTTCTAAGGAGGTAAGACATGCTATTCCGCAAAAAGAAAAAGCAAATAGGCTTCGAAAGAGAGGTTAGAACTGACATAGCTTGAAAGGCTATTATCGTTTACGGCTTTCTCTTTTCTCTGATAGTTTTTCTCCTTCACGGCAAGGGCTGGGACAAGCCCCTTGTCGTATTTTTTCTGCTTTGTGCTTATGTGTTTCTCGTTGTTGCTGCTCCACATTGGTTTTATGACAAACTAAAAGATTATTACGCAGTGTTTGACAAAAAACTCTCAAAAGTGGCAGATGTAAAAGTTCCAGAAAAAGAGCTTGGTAGGATGGCAATAGTTTATAATTCTATTCTATTTATTTTCCTTTCTTTCGTAGCATACATAGTATCAAGAGCCGTTGGATATTTTGTTTTTCACAAAAACCCGCTTCCTACTTCTATTTTGATGGTGCTTTTGGATGGTTTAGCTTTGTGGGCATCAATCTCAATAACAAACAAAAGGATTAACAAAAACTAAAAGAGGGGGAAGTAAATGGCTTACGAGCTTATCTATTACGGCAACGGCCCTATAATGAACGACATCATTGCAGGCGTAACTTATGTCCTTAACAGTAGCGATTACGGCACCCTTTTGCAACTTACCATGACTCTTGCTGGTCTTTTGCTCGTAGTCGGTTATCACAGAAGCAGTGCAGCTGGGTCTCACGGTGGGTTAAGTTTAACGATGGGAGTTCTTTTAGTTGCAACGCTTTACTATGGAGCGTATTCACCCAAAGTGGATGTGGTGGTTTACGACCCTATCAATCACTTCAATAGTTCCGTTAGAAATGTCCCAATAGGTGCTGCTCTTGTTATATGGACTTCAAATAAACTTACTAACGGTTTTGCTAAGCTCTTTGATGAGGCGTTTACATCTTCGGGTTTCCCCGATGAGTTTACCTACGAGCAGACGGGCGGAACGCCATCTGCGATTCTAACCGTCACGGCTTTGGGCAATGTGTATCCTTCAACTGCGTATTTGTTGGTTTCCGTTGAAAATTACTTGAAAGACTGTTGGCTCGTGGCGTCAAGGTTAGGAAAGGTTAATTACCAGGACATTTTCACATCTTCAGACATACTCTCTACTCTCAAAGAGGCTGCAGATGCTTTAGGACCAGCATGGACTACGAACTATTACGATTCTACTCACCCAACGGGAATAAATGTGACCTGTTCGGAAGATTATAACTTAATTTCCACTGCTGTTCAGAATGATGCTTCCTTAACAGGTGGAGCTATGCAAGCATTTGCCAACATGTTAAAGCAACTTGGAATTGCTGGGATTTCAACCACTGCAGAGGCTGGTAATCTGCTTCAGGCAGCTGCGAGTTTTGAAGTTGGTGCAGGGCTTTCTGCTCAGAGTCTCATTGCTCAAGCAATGTTAGTGAATGCTGCAAACCCAAATTTATTACGATTTGCAGATTCTTACGGTTTACCTGCGGCGAGCTTGAATTCTGCTATAACCGAATCCGCTTTACAGACCACTTCAACTATGGCTACTTCCTACGCCTTAGCAAGCGTTTTCCTGCCCATGAGCTTTCTCGTGGTTCAGAGCTTTATAATCGCTCTGTTGCCGCTTATCTTTGCCATGATGTTTATTCCTGGTTTAACCAAGAGATACGGCACTATGGCTTTCAACCTATTGATGTGGATTGCCTTCTGGGGACCTGTTGCAAGCGTGATAAACTTCATAGTGCAAGATTACGCTAAATACTCCCTCCAGAAAGGCACGGCAGGCTTAATAACATTCCAAACTATGCCTTTCATCGTTGCTCACGGGCAGACCCTCATGGCCGTGGCGGGTTACATCATGTTTTCTGTGCCTGTGATTGCCTTTGCTCTTGCTTCGGGAAGCGCCTACGCCCTTACAAGCATGGTTAGTGGAGTAACTGGTCTCTCTGCCGCTGCCGCAAGGGCTGCATCTCAGAAAATCTCAACGGACGAGGGAGCTCAGGCGCAGCTGCAGAGTGGTGTGAGGATGAGAGAAGCGGGGACATTGGAAAAAGAAGAGGGTCTTGGTGGTGCAGCAGAAACATACCTGGCACAAGGCGATTTTATGTCTGCTCAATCTGCTGCAAAACACATGGCAATCATGATGGGCTGGAAGAAGATGGTGACTGGTTCAGCTGCAAACATGGTTGAGAGCATAAGCAGAGGCGCAGCGATGGGGATTGAGGGAGCGGCAACGGCTGGCGCTTTGGAAGGCCAAAGCGCTCTTGGCTCTATAATGGGAACCTACAATGCCTATAAACAAGCCGTTGCAAATGGTTATCATGGCAGTTTTGCCCAGTGGGTTGGAGAACAAAGCAAATACAGAGGAACGGCTGCATTTCAGGAAGCTCAGGCAATGCAAGAAATGGCAAACAAATACTTTGGTGGCGATTTAAACAAAGAGATGAGTTTCCTGCAGGAGATGGCAGCTGTCCAGAGAGTTGGCGGTGCTATAGGTGAAAAAGAGTTTCTTCGTGTAGCAAGTAGATATGGGTTGTCGCCTGTTCAAGCTGAAGCCCTATTGCATGACTTCCATAAACAGGCAATTCTGGGTCAGATTTTCGCTGACATAGAGGGAATAGCCAAAACTGGCGCCAGAGATGGGGTATCTTATTATAAGACTATGAGATACGCTCCTAATATTGCTGCTTACGAAAGAGGCAAAGCTGGGGAGCAACTGATAGAAGAAAAAGGTGTGCCATACATTGCCCGTGCCGTCGCAAACGAGTATATGTATGACATGAATAGACAATTCAACCTTGCTCCAACGCCAGCTCAGGCTGGAGAAAAAGGTGCAAGAGACGCACAATTGGAGTGGCATAAATACGAAGAAACCAAAGCCATTTCTCCAAAACTGCAGGCAGCTTTGGAAACCGCTGGCAATCTCTGGGGCAGAATACTTGCACCGCAGGTGGATGCGGCTTTGGCCACTGATTCTCAGAAAATTGTAGATAGCTACGGGCATACCTTTGCCAGTTACTTAAAAGGTGCTGAGACGCCTGATGGCATGCGTGCAAGAGCAATGGTGGCAGCAGGCGGAGTGGTGGATAGTTTGAACAAGTTTGTGTCGGCGTCGGTGAAGGAGTCGTTGAAGAGCGAGCAAGGAAAGCAGGCGTTGGCGCAGTTTGTGGTTTCTGGCGGTCTTAAACTGGGATTAAATCTTGATAAACTGACTGGTGGTATTATAAAGTTGAATCCTGAGGCAGGTTTCAATAAACAGAATATAGAAAAGGCTATGGCTGCACTTAATTCTTCAAGAGGTTTCGAAGCTGCCACTAATGTCATGAGAGAAATTCTTACCCGCTCTTTTACGCAAATGAACCTGCAGGACCCTGACCAGGCATTTGCAAGAGAACACGAAGTTGCCCAGTCTTTGATGCATGGGGACATACAAGGTGTAGCAAAAGCACTTAATATTGACTTACAAAACTACCATAAGGACTTCCAACATAATCAAAACAACCTTAATAACGACTTAAATAATATCGACAGGAGCAAAGAGCCTACGGTTTTTGGGACACCTGTGAGCGAGATAACGAGAGTTGACGGAGCAAAGGATAGGGAAAAAGATGTGAAATTCCCTTAAAACAAAAAAAAGCGGGGCATTGCCCCGCTGGGTTTTATCTTATTTATTTTATTATACTTTTCTGTTAAAATTTTGTTGTATCATCAATGTAAGTGCAACTTGAAAAAGTTGCATGGCCAGTTGAGTGTTTAATTGTATGAGTATTATCATCATAGAACATATTGTTGAATGACTTTGTTTTTGATTTTAGCCCTTCCTTATCCCCCGTTGCTTTATAATAAGCGAATTTCAGTCCTATTATAACCACTGCCAGCACCACAAAAGTAATCGTGAAAGCATCCATCGCACACCTCCTACTTTTGCTCCTATTTTAATTCTTAACCCCAAAAAGGGGAAAAGTCAAGATTTTTGAGACCGAAAGGCGGGGAAAGTCTTGACAATACGGGGGAAATTAAGTGTCCCCGCAAAATGATAATGTCCCCTTTATACAGAATAAGAATGTCCCTTATCATCGTTAGATGATAAGAATCAATTCTTATTATTTATCTTCTCTCTAATTGGTATCATCCAATCAGGGAGGTATTATGGAAGGACATTATCTTATGAGCAAAAAAGAGACAGAAAGACTGAAGTATCTCGGTATGGTATCTCAAGGAGTGATTAGCTTAAAACAGGCAAGTATACTTATGGGTATAAGTTATAGGCATTCAAAAAGGATTGCAAAAAGATTTAAGGAAGAAGGAGAAAAAGGTCTGATACACAGATTAAGAGGTAAAACATCAAAGAGAAAAACAGATGATTTTATAAGGAATAAGATATGTTCTCTTTATAGTGAGTTGTATCCAGATTTCTCCATAGCTTTATTTCTTGAGAAACTATCATCTATTCACAATATCAATATAAGCAGAGAAACTCTAAGAACGATTCTAAAGGATGAAGGTTTGTATAAGACAAAAAGAAAGAAAAAGAGCAAATCCGTTCATCTTTTCAGAGAAAGAAAACACCACAAAGGAGAGCTAATCCAGATAGACGGCTCAACCCATAGATGGTTAGAAGACAGATATGATAAAAAACTAACCCTTATGGGATACATAGACGACGCAACAGGTGAGATATTCGCAAGATTCTATGATTACGAAGGAGTATATCCCTTTTTAAATTCATTAATAGAGTTTACAAAGACATACGGTTTACCAAAAAGCATATATACAGATAGACATTCAACCTACAAAACAACAAACCGAAGAACAGCTTGAGAATAAAAAACCGAAAACTCAAGTTGAAAGAATACTTGAAAGGTTAAATGTAAAGCTTATTCATGCCTATTCTCCACAGGCAAAGGGGGCAAAGGGAAGGATAGAAAGATTATTTAAAACTCTGCAAGATAGGTTGATTAAAGAGATGAGATTGGAAGATATTAAAACCAAACAAGAAGCAAACCGCTTCTTAGAAGAATACCTGCCAATATTCAACAAGCGGTTTGCAAAACCACCAAAATCCAATCTATCGTATTTTAAACCGTTAAGCAAAGATTTTGATTATGAGTGGGAGTTTGCTTTAGAGTCAACAAGAACAATAAACAACAACTATACGATAAAATACAACTCTAAACTATTCCAGATAGAAGATATCCATTCCGTAAGAAGAAAACAGAAGGTTTTAATCAAAGAATCAATCCACAAAAACATAAGAGTCTTTTACAAAGAGAAAGAGCTCAAGATAAGGGAAATAGAAAAAGATAAAAAAATAGAAAAGAGTAAAACAAAGAAAGCAGAAAATCTGCTTTCTTTGTTCCTTGGAGAATGCTTCTTATTCTATTTCTTCTTTGTCTATGTCTATGAGTAAAACATAAAAAAATAAGAAAAGGGACATTTCTATTTTGTCAAAAGGAGGGGACATTTTTAAATTGCGTTGACATACGGGGAAATTAAGTTGACAATTGAGTGACAATAGAGTATTTTAATTTAAAGGAAAGGGGGTGATAGAATGAAATTTATAACCGTAAGAGACCTAAGAACATCACCAGCAAAAATATGGAAAGAATTGCCAGAAGAACAAGAAATGGTAATAACAAACAACGGCAAACCCATAGCTCTTTTAACTCCTATAGGTGATTCAAACTTAGAAGAAACTCTCTCTTCTATCAGACAGGCAAGAGCAATGAATGCCGTAAAACTTATGCAGCAAATATCACTTAAAAAAGGAAATGATAAAATGAGCATTGATGAGATAGAAGAAGAGATAAGGAAGGCAAGGCAAGAGAGCAGATGAGAGTTGTTATAGATACCAATGTCATAGTTTCTGGACTTCTTAATCCCAACGGTAAACCAGCAGTTGTGATTAATCTTCTCCTTTTGAAGAAAATAAAAGTTCTTTATGACAATAGAATCCTTAAAGAGTATGAGACAGTTCTTTGTAGAGATAAATTCGGATTTAGTAGGGAGATTGTGATTCCACTTATTGATTTTATCAAAGCAGAAGGAGAGTTTGTCATTACAGAGCCAATAAAAACGACGATTCCTGACGAATCAGATAAAAAGTTTCTTGAAGTTGCTATATCAGGCAAAGCTGATTATCTAATAACAGGCAATATTAGAGATTATCCTGCTATAGAGTTTATAGTGACGCCAGGGGAATTTTTGAAGAAAAGAGATGAACATGAGAAAATTTAAAAGAAGAAATAGAGTATGTTTTAGGAGAAATAGAAAAAGAAAAAAAATAAAAGGTAAAATATAGTTGAATTTGATTAAAAAAGCACTAAAATTATCTTTTTAGAGAAATGGGGGTAAAATGCTGTAAAATATAAAAACGAGATAGAGAAAGAGGCAGATGAGTTTAAGTAAAAAAGAAGAGGTTGTGAGATATATACTTGAGAGAACTGGCAATATACCTAAGACTAAGTTGGTAAAGTTGCTTTTTCTTGCAGACAGAAAGTTCTCAAAAGAAAACGAAGGTAACTCAAATATCACGGGTTTTCGTTATATAAGATATTTTTATGGTCCATACACCTCAGAAATAGAGGATGTTATTGGGTCTTTAAGTATAAAAGGCTTGATTAGATATTTTAGACACATAACTCTTTCTGGAAATGAGGCATATCTCATAGGTAAATCTGATAAAGAAGTTAGCTTTAAACATCTGAATGAGGATGAGAAAAAAGCTCTTGACGAAATAGTTGAGAACTTTGGAAATAAAAGTCTATCTGAAATACTCGATGAAGTGTATAGCTTTGACGAGGTAGAAAAGGCAGGATTTGGAGAGGAAATAACAATTTAATGGAAAAAGAGATATGCAAGCATGATTTTCCTTGGGATGTAAATGCAAATACAGAAGATTTTTTTACTAAGAAAAACAAAGGACAAACTGGTCTTCTCGATGGCCTTTTTGATGGTTTACCTTTTGACTACTTACAATACTTTTGGGAATTTTTGCATATCTATTATGTGACAAATCGAACTTTAAAAGCAATCTTTTATATCGATTACATAAAAGATGACGAAGGTAAGAAAAAATAGATTTATACTTTAC
Organism: Hippea alviniae EP5-r; assembly: GCF_000420385.1. Taxonomy (NCBI): domain Bacteria; kingdom Pseudomonadati; phylum Campylobacterota; class Desulfurellia; order Desulfurellales; family Hippeaceae; genus Hippea; species Hippea alviniae. The sequence continues at coordinate 412,010 of NZ_ATUV01000002.1, forward strand.
CCCTGAACATTCAATATATCAGTTAATAAAACCTCGACTCCTTCCAGTTTCTCCAGTAAACAAATTACCAAAAGAGATAAAAGATGCCTATTTTTGCTGGTGTCACGAAAATAGTGAGGAAAAAACTAATCATTGCCAGAACGAAAATGTCCAAAGGTTAGAAAAAGAATTAGACCTCATAATAAAATATAACTGTCATATTTTGGATGAGGACCCAGTTTCTCTCAAAAAGGAAATTGAAAAAGGAAATAAGAAAGAAAGTAGTTTTGATAAAGTATCTTATTTAATAGGATTATATAAACTTTTTTCTTGGAATAACCTTAGTGAAGACTTTTTAAATATCTTTAATTCTATTTTTGAACTTACGGAAAACAATATGGAAGAGCGAGAATTACCTAAGCAACAACATTCTCTTTTTGAAAGACTGTATAATAAGATAACGGGCTCTTTAATTGCAGAGAAAATAAAAAAGAATGGTGTAAGGGTGGAGTTTTTTCACAACTTCACCATAAAAGTCCCTGGTCTATTCTTTAATAAAAATAGCATAGAGGTAGATATAGCATTTTGGAATAAAGAGAATTGCAAAATTGTCTTTATAGAAACCACAGCACACAAGAAAGAGGAAGATGAATGGAAGAACCACTTTACCAAGAAGTCGGCTATATCAAATATACTTTTTCAGCAAGCAAGAGATAAAGGGTGGAGTGTTAGGTATATATATTTTTACTCTTTTGGCTTCTCATCTGCAGAGAGAGCATTTGGTGTAGAAAATTTCTCTGAGAATGGAACTCATTTTATTTTTCTTCCTATGTGGAATTTTAAGCAGTATAAATTCTTATTGAATTTTAATGATAAAAATTGGATGAATTATCAAAAACAAAAAAATGAATCATCTTTGCATGATAATATAGAAAATGAATTAGAAAATACCCTAAATAAGTTAGTTAATGCTGTATCAAGTTTTCTGGAAAACGGATAAGACCGTCTATAAAGCAAGCATTAAGATTTTCTCGGAGTTAGCATGAAACAATCCAACTCGCTTCCAAAAACCCTTCGTTTCCACTCAGCCATCAACAAAGCTTTCGGTTTGTGGAAAGACAGGGAATTTGATACGGAAACCTACATAAGGGAAATAAGAAAAGGAAAAAGGCTCGATAAGCTGAGTGCTTCAAAATCTCACCATGAAGATTTTTTGCCCCAGAAATTTTCAAAAAACTTGCAAAAATAGGGGTAAAATTTTACTTCGAAAAGTTTTTGGGGGATTTTTCTGTAACTTTCTTCACACTCAAAACTTGGTTGATTTTTCCCAAAAACCGCTTAAAATAGTTAATAGGTTTTTGATAAACCTTAATTCTCTCCTTTTGGAGAGACCCCGTAAGGGGCAAGCCTACCATAGGCAAATCTGGAGTATAAAGTATCCGAAGCAAGAAGGTATGTTTTATATTTTAATCCTGCCTTAATTTAGAATCCAAATCCTATTCATAAAAAGGATAAATCATAAAAAGAGTAGAGGAGGTGTAGTATGATTACAAAGGTAAAAACAGAAAAGTATTTAGGTGCAGTTTTGTTGCCCGAAAATCTTGCAGAACCCTATGGTAGTATCCTCGCAAAGGCGAAAGAGTTTGAGAAAGTTTGGAGAAATGTTGTTAGAAACGATGACTATCTTTGCTACCTAAACGGCGTAATAGGAAACTATGTCGCTGACAAAGTTCGCTCAAGCTATTGGGTATCCATACCCTACATAGACCCAGCGATAAGCAACAACTATCCCTGTGTCTATTTAAGTAGAGAAATTATCAACAAAAAAGGTATAGACGAAAAAGATTTCTTAAAGAATTTAGACAATTGGTTTCAAGAGGCCGTAGAAGAGTTCCTTTTTAGAGATAAGGTTATACTTATCAACGATACAACACACAGGCACCTATTTATAGTTGTAAAAGCCGTCGTAAAAAGAAAAAGTTACTACATAGACTACAGTCTATATGGGGTGGAAGCAAAAAGGGTTAAAGAGAAAGTCGAAAAGAACACGAAAGGGGTAAATAATGCTGACATCTGTCAGACTTTGGCTGGAATAGTAAGTAATTTCTTTGATGAGATGATAGTAAAGTAGTTTCCTGCCATAGGCAAGTCTGAAATAATGGTTCTAATTCAAGATATCGTATTGTTGTTATTTTAATCCTACCTTAATTTAAAATCCCCATATTTTTCATAGAAATAAGAGATAAAAATAAAGTTAAGTTATAGGAGGTGTGCTATGAAGGTAAATGTATGGAATATCTTAAAGGGTCTTGAGCAAATTATCGAAGTCAAGAAACCCAAAGAGAATTTCAAAAGCAGAAAGGGTTTTGTTGCAAGGTTAGTGTATGACATAGACGGGTATCAACATTTTGATTATCGAGCAAGAATTTTTCTGATGGTTAAAGATGGAGAATTTGTATTAAAGCTCCAAAAGCTTAATGGTAATCCAATAAGGGAAGAGCCTTTATGTTGGTTTATGCCGTCAGATTTTGTGGAAGTTAACTACGAGCAATTCTTTAAAACAGTTATGGATTTTTTATCTGAATTTTCTTTTTATTGTGAAGAGGAAGAAGCAGCTTAACCCAACAGGAGGTGCAAAATGTTAGAGAGAATAGAGACATTAAAGGACTATGTAATCGTAGAAAAAGACTATGACTGTTTTGGTTCATACAAAGTTTATAGAAACGGCGACAGGTTTGTAAGAACATACGAATTTCTAAAGACTCCTGTTAGTGATAAGCTCACGATAAAAATTGAAGATACTTGGGAAATCGATGGTTACAGTCTTATTGAAAAAACTATCAAAGAGAACCCTACAAATCTCAACATCGAGTTGTCTCCTTATGGAGAGTTGGTGTTTGAATCGAAAATTGATGATGAAGATTTTGCAAAGTATATCTACAGAGACGGCAGATGGGAGCTAACCTTCAACGGGTGGCTTTGGGATGAGGAGATGAAAGATGTATTTGGCAGCAGAAAGGTTCTTACAAATGAAGAGATGGTTGAGTTTATCAGAGAGATTAGTGAGAGATACAGAAAAGCAGCATGACTTTAGCCCGCCTTGTGCGGGTTTTTTGTTGTCAATATTTGTTTTTTGTCTAAAATGTTATAGAGGAGGGGTAGAAAATGAAAAGGCTATCGGTTTTCGTTGGTGTAGTCATATTTTTGATGTTTGCGTTTATGTCTTCATCTTTTGCATATCAAAAGACATTGGGTCTAACGGATAGGGAAATAGTGGAGAAACTAACAAAACTTGAAGAAGGACAGAAAGCTTTACAGAAAGAGATGGAGATAAGGTTTAACGACATAAATAAAAGATTTGATGATGTGAATAAGAGGTTCGATGATATAAATAGAAGATTTGGTGATATAAACAGAAGGTTTGATGATGTAAATAGAAGATTTGATGACCTGAACAGAAGTGTGAACAAAAGATTTGATGATATGAATAATAGGTTAAATACCATTAGCAATTTGATAGTAGGTGCAATGGGAGTTTTCGCTGTTCTCATTGCGACCGTTATAGGGCTTGTTTTCTGGGATAGAAAAAGCCTTATTGACGCATCTGTCAGGAAAGTTGAGACAGACTCCCGTCTAATAAAAGCATTGCAAGAGCTTTCCAAAGAAGATGCAAAAGTTGCGAAGGTCTTGAAAATGTTTGGACTGCTGTAGTTATGGCCTAATCGTATATTAAAGTTTTGATTGAACTTCCAGCCCGCCTTGTGCGGGTTTTTTATTTTACTTTCAACTTCCAAAGTAAAACATAACTTTGCATATTATACTTTTCTGTGCTAAAGTAAAATATAAAGTGGAGGGTGTAATGCAACCAATAGATTTAGAACACTTTAAGGCTGGAGAATACAAGAAAATCAATGATTATGAATACTTTTTACCTTCACCGATAAACAGAGTTTTTTATTGGAAAGACCCAACAATAAACGAGTTGTTAGAGAAAGCCTCTTTTGAGTTAGGTGAGTTAAATTCTTTTGCCAACCTTGTCCCAGATGTAGATATGTTCATAAAGATGCTTGTCTATAAGGAAGCTGTTGTATCAAGCAAGATAGAAGGAACGCAAACTAACATGGAAGAAGCTTTAAGTGATGAGAAAGATATAGAACCAGATAGACGAGACGATTGGAGAGAAGTAAATAACTATGTAAAAGCCATGAATTATGCTATAGACAGACTAAAAACACTTCCCATATCTGCAAGGCTAATAAAAGAGATTCACAAAATACTTCTCTCTTCTGTCAGAGGAGAGAATAAATCTCCAGGGGAATTTAGAAAATCCCAAAACTGGATAGGTGGAGCTACCATACACGATGCAGTGTTTATTCCACCTGTTCATACTGAGATACCAAAGCTCATCTCAGACCTTGAGAATTTTCTCAATAACGGTGAGTTAGGACTGCCACATTTGATAAAAATAGCTATAGCTCACTATCAGTTTGAAACCATACACCCGTTTTTAGACGGCAATGGAAGAGTTGGAAGACTCCTCATAACTCTTTACCTTGTTGCTAATGGCATTTTGGAAAAGCCTCTGCTTTATCTGTCTGCCTTTTTTGAAAGAAATCGTCTGCTTTACTATCAAAATTTAGACTCTGTAAGAAAAAACAATAATTTAGCAGGGTGGGTTAAGTTCTTTCTTGAGGGGGTTGTTGAGACTTCCAGTGAATCTATTACAACTCTGAAAGAGATAATAGCTTTGAAGAACAGAATAGAGAAAGAAAAGATACTCTCAATGGGTAAGAGAGCAAAAAACGGGTTAAAATTACTTCAGCACCTTTTCTCTCAGCCTGTAATTACATCAAAAGATGTTCAAGAGGCTTTAGGTTTATCTCCTAAAGCAGCAAGCGACATCATAAAGTCCTTTATGGATTTAGGAATACTAAAAGAGATTACAGGTTACAGAAGAAACAGGGTTTTTGTTTTTAGGGAATACTTAAAAGCTTTTTCTAAATAAGATGTCTGTTATAGCTTAGCCCGCCTCGTGCGGGCTTTTTTGTTGTCCTTTCCCTTAACCCCGCTTTCAGCCCGCCTGCCCCGTGAGGGGCATTTTTGTTTGTTTGACGGTTTGTTTTTTAAATATACGGCCGTTTGTTTTTTGTTTTTGTTTGCTTTTTATTTTGTTTTAAAGCAAACCTTGTCCCTTCTTTGATTTCTATATACCCCTTTTGGAAATTTTTGTGACAACCTCTGCCATATATATAGAGATACAGGTTACTAAACGTAGGAAAAAGGAATACAGGTTTCTTACAAACACAAAGTGAAAGGAGGATAACATGAGGTATATTCAGTTGACAAAAGAAGATTTTGAGAAAGCAGGTATCCCATTTAACCCAAAAACTTTTTACAGATGGGCTGTAAAAGGAAAATACCCAGAAATGTTCAGCAAAATAGGTGGTCGCATTTTACTCGATGTAGAGAAGTTCTATGAGCTTGTCGAGCAAAACAAGCTTTCGAGAAAAAACAGAGTTTATTCAAAATCTAATGCCTGAAAGTAGAAGGCTCTAATTCGTTTTCTCTGTGAGGGGCAGACACGTGCTTTACAAAAAGACAACTATAGGAAAACAGGGGGTTTTATGACCAAGCTCATCTCAGACGATAAAAACATCGAAGAAAGAGAGACAGTCCCTAAAACCCCACTTCTCGGGCAGGTTGATTGTTCAAAATGCCCAAGATTTAACACCTGCTCAGCTTCTATATGCCCTTTGAACCCAAACAGACATAAAGCAGTCTGGTATCCAGATGAGGAGATTTGCAAAAACAGGGAGATGGTTAAAAGGTTTAGGTTCATTCGGGTTCAGAGGAAAATACAAAAACGGGCTGTTAACAGAGATACCTATTACACACTCAGGATGTTGGAAGAGATAACAGGTGTCAGAAAAGAAACAAAGGGCCTATCCCCTGAAACCGTCTCTGATGAGTCGTGGATAACTCAAAGAAAAAAACAGAAAGAGAAGAAGCTTAGAAATGCCCAAATCAGAAAGACAACCATAGGAAAATGCGGGGTTTTATGACCAGGTTTTTTAAATTCGATAAAAACATCGAAAAACACTCTGATTGGTCTTATTTCCATGAAAATTTTAGATGCTCAAAACAACCATAAGGGTTGAGGAAGAAATATTTAGTGGGCACAAGAAGTAGTTTATAGAGAAAGAAAGGGGGGTGAGAGTGAAGAAAAACAAGAAACAGGTTAAGGGAGAAAATGTTTAGCTTTTGCAATGATAAACTCTTTTTTACTTTTATAAGTTGGCAAAGAGTCAAAAGAGGTTAGAGAGAGGGTAAAAGGCTATCTGCCTTTGTTGTTATAGATAAAAGAATAGCGGCATAACAAAGCAAGAAGCACTCGCGAGATATTTCCTATGGCTAAAATAGTGGAAAAACTTTACTTTTCTGGCTGGAGTGATAAACGCATAGCAGAAGAGCTTGGAAAAGGGAAAGACGAGATATTAAGGCTAAAACAGTTTACAGGGCTTGGTTCTCTATTTGCGGGTAGGAATTACTCAAGAGCGTGGGAATAAAAGCAATTACAGGTCATCTTCATCTTCTTCATTTGTTAATCCTTTTTTTTCTAACTTTCGGGCGAGTTTTTTCTTATATTCCTCCTCTAACCACTCTTTGTATGATTGTAAAAGTTCCTTTTTTTCTTTAGCGCAAGCACAACTTTCCAAAAAGGAAACAATTACAGAATTTATGGTTGAGTCTTTCTTTGCAGCTTGTTTACGGAAAAATTCATACAGATAAGTTGGCATTCTTATGCTCACAACCAGTGTTCCTTCTTTTTTTCTTCTGCCCATAGCCAATCTCCTAATCTTTTTTAGAAAAATATACTACAAGAACAAAGAAAATCAAGTTTTTCCTATAAAAACAAAAACTTCCAATATGTTTCCAACAGGAAACTTCCAATACCAAAAAAGCCGTTTAAGGCTTGTTGCCCTAAACGGCATCATAAAAGGCTTTAGATGGCGCGCCCGAGAGGATTCGAACCTCTGACCCACGGATTAGAAGTCCGTTGCTCTATCCAGCTGAGCTACGGGCGCGCTTTCATGGTCGGGGTGAGTGGATTTGAACCACCGACCCCCTGCTCCCAAGGCAGGTGCGCTAACCAAACTGCGCTACACCCCGTTGGCGTTCAATTATTATCACAATTTAATGGCGAATTCAACTAAAAAATTGAAATTTTTTATCCCATTTTTATCAAAATAACACCTATGACTATAAGCAAGCTTGCTATAAATCTTAGTTTACCGTAAGGTTCTTTCAGTATAAATATTCCCATTAGCACACCGAACAGTGAGCTTATCTGCCTTACTCCTGCAACAGCGCTGATTTTTGCCATCTCCATTGCGTATCTGTAGGAGAGAAAAGAGAGTGTAAGTATAACGCCACCGGCTATAACTGCAGGTAAAGAGTTTCTATAGCAGTAAAAGATTTTCTCTTTTAACTCTGCATTCTTTAATATATTTACTGTCATATATATAAACATGAATATAACAACCCAGTAGGTATAAATAAAAAATTTGTCTTTTCCGACGCCTATTTTGTCTATTATTGAGCCAAACGAGTAGATAAAACCTGCAAATAGTGCATAGGGTATATGTTTCTCTTTTAGTGAGAGCTTCTTAAACCTGAAGTTTGAGAGTTGTGTATTTAACTGAATTGTGTATGTTCCAAGTAGGGCTAAAACTATGCCTATGAACACTCTTATGCCTATTCTTTCACCAATTAGAAAATATGCCAGAAATGGTATATAGAGTGGTGCTGTTATACTTAATGGATAAACCATAGATAAATCGCCTTTTGCTAAAGCGTAAGCTTTGCCTGTGTATATTTGATAAAGGCTAAAGAAAACAGCCGCAGCAGAAGCAAGTCCAATTGTTTTTGTATCTGTCGATATGAAGCCTTTTCTAAAAGTGGCGAGTATTGTCATAATTACGATTGATACAGAGAACATGCTCCACAGATATATGGTTTTTATCTTGCTTTTCTTAAATGTGAAATTGTATGTTGCATGCATTAAGGCTGAAAATATAACAAGAAATAGAGCGTAATAGCTCAATTAGTATTCTCCTAAAGCCCTTCTGAGTTTAGCTTTAGCGATGTAATATCCGTACAAGGCAGTGTAATAGTTCATTTCTGCCTGTGTTAGATAGGTTCTTGCATCTAACACATCAGTTGAAGTTGCTAATTGATTTTTATATCTGATGTCTGTGATTCTGTAATTTTCCTTTGCTTCTTTTAAAGCAACCTTTGCTGTTTTTATATTCTCTATTGCTGTTTGAAGGTCTAAATACGCCTGTTTTACGCTTAATTTTACCTGCTGTTTTGCTTCGTTTAGTCGTTGGTTTAATGCAAATACTTTGTGTTCTGCTGACTCTATATCGTAGTGTGTTTTGAATGAGTCAAAAATCTGCCAGTTTATCTGAATGCCAATCATTGCGTTGTGCTGATTGCCAAAATTGTTTTTACTTGCAAGTACATCCCTTCCTTTTTGCTGATACTCTCCAAAAACGCTTATGTGTGGATAGTAACTGCTTGCTGCAAGCTTTGTATTTAGCTTTGCCTGTTGAATTTGAATCTTTAATGCAGCAATTAGTGGTCTATTTGATAAGGCTTTTTGATAGAGTTTCTCTATGTTTGGTATTTTTCCTATCTCGATATTTTTGATGTCTTCAACTGAAAAATCGGAATCTATGCTGTTTGTTAATATTGTGTTTAGCCTTGATTTTGCCAACTTTAGTGCGTTTTGGGCTTTTGTCTGGTTTTGTATGGCATCTGCCAATGCAACCTTTGACTTTAGAAGGTCGTTTAGCGGTATTATCTGCTCTTTGTAAAACTGTTTAGCATCAGTTAGGTGTGCTTTGAGTTGTTTTACGGTTTCTTGGGCAACCATGAGTCTTTTTTCTAAAAGCAATATATTGAAATATGCTATCTTTGCATCTAAGGCAACATCCAGTATAGCTTCTTTTTCGTAAATCTTATTTAAATCTATACCTAATTTTGCTATCTCTTTCGCCGTTGATAGGGCAAATCCTGTGAATATGGGTTGGGATAGCCTTAAAAACCACTCAACTTTATTTCTATCTCCAATAATGGTTTTTCTTCCCATTGATACTGTGTAGGGCTTATCTTTAAGATGAGTGTAATTGTAAGAGAAGTCTATTTTTGGGAACATGTCTGAAACAGAAGATAGATAGCTGTATCGAGCAGCTTCTAAATTCTCTTTTTGTATCTTTATCAGATAGTTATTGCTTATGGCCCTTTTGACAACTTGATTGAGTGTTAAGGTTTTTGATAGTGATTGTTGTTTAAAAAGAATAAGGAAAATAATCAGAAAAATAGCGACTTTTTTCATTTCTTCTCCCTCCTTACGAAGGGAGTTTACAAGAAAATAGTTTCATTTGCAACTATTTAAAGGGTTAACTCAATCAAGTATCACTATCTCAACCCGTCTATTCTTTGCCCTTCCTTCTTCTGTTGTGTTTGGTGCTATTGGGTTTGATTTACCTTTTCCTTCGATTTTGATTCTGTTTTTGTCTATCCCTTCGACATAGATTAAGTAATCTGCCACGCTTTGTGCTCTCTGAAGCGAAAGTTTTAAATTATAAGTATCAGAACCTATATTGTCTGTATAACCGATGATAAGAATTTTCTTGTTTGGTTGCTCTTTTAAAAACTCTGCCACGACATGTAGGGCTTTTTTGGCTTTTTCTTTTAGGAAAAACTTATTGAAATCAAATAAAACCTTTTCTGGTATAGTCAGCTTTGTGCCTTCTTTTGTTTTTTCAACGCTTATCCCTACTTTTTCTGGCGATGGTTTCTCTTCCTTTTTTGAGTATTTGCCGACTTTTATGTTGCTTATCAATTCGCCGTATCTGTTTGTATCTTCAACAAACATAAACTCAAACCCGCTTATTTGCTCGTTGTCTGTTAAATTAAATGGAGCGGATATAAGTCTTTTTCCATTGGCGTATATTCTTAACTGATGTCTTCTAACTTGAATAGCGACATGAACTCTTTTTCTAAAGCAGTTTTTTATCTCTCCTATTTTGCCTATGTTTTCAAGGTAAAATCCGCATCTGTTGTAGTAGCCTGCTATCTGGATATCATAAGGTGGTTTTGCTTTATCCCAGGCTGAACCTCTGCTTTCTAAAAATCTAAAGATGAGTTTTGGCCCAACTGCACCATCCATTTTCTGATAGGGTAAGTAGTCGAACTCTATTGAGAACTCGTCTCTTCCCAAGAAAAGTTTTTTATATACCCTGAAATCGCTATTTGTCGATGGTGCTAACCATATCTGATTGTTGTATTTTACACACTCTCCTGCTCCTATGACTTTATCAAAATTAGAAGGTGGCTCTCCAACAGGGCATTTAGAAAAATTGTTTTCGAATAATATTTTATCTGCAGGTATGAAGGTTTTGTTTGCTCCCGTTATAAGTTCATCTGCTTTTGTATAAAAAGAGAGTGTGAGCAAAATCAATACAACCAAGACAAATCGTTTCATAATTTCCTCCTTCTTTGGGTTTTGATTTTAGTTATAATTTTAGATGATTTTTGTCAAATCTTATGTGCATAACTTATTCTGTTTTATATCTTGGATTATAGATAAAACCTGCTTTTTTGTGTAGTCCAAATCCTTTGAATTGTCTATCACTATATCTGCCAGCTCTCTTTTTTTATCTATTGACATCTGAAGATTTATTCTCTTTTCTGCTTCTTCTTTTGATAAATTGTTTCTCTTCATTAGTCGTTTAATCTGCGTCTCTCTGTCTGTCCATACGACAATTACGCAATCAAACATGCTCTGCATATCCTTCTCAAACAGAAGCGGAACATCGTATATGACAATTGCATCTTTTTTGCTTTTTGCTATTTTACTTAAGATTTCGTTTCTTTTTCTTTCAACTATAGGATGAACTATCGACTCAAGCTTTTTAAGTTGTTCTTTATCTTTTAGAACTATCTCTGCCAATTTCTTTCTATCTATGTTTCTATTCTCATATAAAATCGCATTTCCAAAAGCTTCAACAACCCTTTTGTATCCTTCTTCGCCCTTTTCATAAATCTTATGAACCAGCTTATCTGCATCTATGACATAACAGCCAAACTCTTCAAATATCTTTGCCACTGTGCTTTTGCCTGTTGCTATTGAGCCAGTAAGCCCTATAAACTTCATAACAGTTCCCTAAGTGGACAATTTTCGCAATCTGGTTTCTTTCTGCAAAACTCTTTTGCATTCTTTACGATTAGAGCATGATACTCGTTGAATAGCTTATAATCCTTTGGAAGGTTGTCCATAAATAGTTTCTGTAAACAGTCATAATCCAGCTTTTTTGATAGTTTATGTCTTTCTGCCAATCTTTTTGTGTATGCGTCTATTACAAATATTGGCCTTTCAAATGCATAAAGCAGGATTGAGTCTGCCGTCTCTTTACCAATACCCTTAACACTGAGCAGTTTTTTACGCAACTCTTCGGTTGAAAAGCTAAAGAGTCTCTCGATTCCGCCTTCTTCTTTAAAAAAGCGGCTTATGTTTTTAAGATAAATGCTTTTCTGATTAAAAAAGCCAGCAGGTTTGATTGCATCTTTTAATCTTTCTATGTCCATATAGAAGATGGCATTTAGATTGCATGAGTCTGTTGCTTTTAGATTTTGTATGGCTTTTTCAACATTTTTCCATGCAGTGTTTTGAGTGAGAATGGCTCCTATTATTATCTCTTCTTTTGTCTGGGCAGGCCACCAATGTTGCTGCCCATAAAAGTCAAATAGTTTGCGATAAATTTTCTCTATTCTATTTTCCATCTTGTAAAAATATATTTAAGCTTAAATCTTTTTGCAAGACAAAGCTATTTGTATATAATTTGCCGGTATGTTTGGAGCATTTAAAGAGCATAGAAAGTCTATTCTTATTATATTCATTTTGGGTTTTCTGTTTTTTCTCGGAAGGGCTTTTGAGCCTTTTATTAATGGAGACTCTTTAAATCATGCAACTATAGCAAAACATATCGTTCAAAGTAATGATTGGCTGAACCTTTACCTAAATGGTTATCCTTACTTGAAAAAGCCACCATTTTATTTCTGGTTGATAGCTCTATCTTTTGAAATTTTTGGGGTTTCGGCTTTTGCAGCTCGGATTCCTATTGCTCTTTTTGGTATTTTTGATGCTATCCTTGTTTATCTGCTGGCTTTAGAGTTGTTTAAAAATAGAAATACAAGTTTGCTGGCTTCCCTATTTTTTATAGTTAATTTTCATGTGATAAGGCTTACAAGCATAGTAAGAATGGAAAGCGTAATAACATTTTTTATTCTTTTAAATCTCTATCTGCTTTTAAAAAAGAGATATATACTCTCTGGTGTTGCCCTTGGATTGGGTATATTGACAAAAGGGCCTATAGCGTTTTTTGGTATTGTGTCTTTTATTTTGTATAAACTTTTTGTAAAGGAATATGAGTTTGTTTCTGGAAAGTTTTTCTTAGGTCTGTTTATTGCTGCAGTGGTAGGCGGTTGGTGGTATGTTTATAAACTTTTAACTGACCCTTATTTCTTTGATGTTTTTATAAATAAACAGATACTCCATAGAATAACAGGCGAGCTTTCCGAAGGCACTGTTAGAAGTCAGCTGTTTTACTTTAAAAGATTGCTTTCACGCTTTTTGCCTGGATTACCCTTCTTTCTTATTGGGTTGTTTCTTACCTTCAAAGATAAGTTGTTTAAAAAAGACAGATTATGGATACTTGTTCTTGTTTATCTTGTTGTTGTTTTTATTGCAATAGATATCCCTAAGGAGAAGTTTACACGCTATCTTTACTATCTTTATCCAATGGCGTCTCTTTTTGCTGCATATTCGGTTGTCAGATTGAATATAGAGAAGTATGTTTTTGTTGGTTTTATTGTTATAACTTTTGGTTTTTTGGCTGCTGTGATGTTTTATCCCAAATCGTTTCATCATCCGCCCAAGGAAGCCAAAGCCTGTTTTAAAATATGTGATGAGTTAAAACGGATAAACGGCTCAGCCATATTTAAAGGATTGAATCAGTTAGAGATGAGTTATTTGAACTTCTCATGCATCCGCAGTATGATGTCGAAACCTTCCGTTGTTATAGAAAAAAAGGGCAATGATTGTGTAATAGAAAGATTAAGCCCTTAAGTCTATATGTCCTTCTTTGGACTTTGCCCTTTTTTTCTGCTCTTCTTTGTCTTTGTTAATCGTGTTGTGTGGGTGGTTCTCGCTCTCTTCAACCTTTGTTGTTTTCTCTTCTTTCTCCTTTTTCTCTATCAAGCCTTTGAAAGCATCTGCTGCAGCGGCTTGAGCCAAAGGGTTCTGGTTTAGCTGACTTTGGGCTGTTGCGTTCAATATAACATTTTGTAAGTCTATCGGTCCGACCATGACTAATCTCCAAACAACATTTTAGATATAAACATGTCTCCCTTCTCTATGAAAACTCCATTTTTGCAGGAGTTCTCATTATAACTATCGGATTTTTTTGGCATTTTTGAATGCCACACAGCAAAAGGCACAGGTTCGTCTGTGTGGGTTTTTATCTTTATCGGTGTCGGATGGTCTGGCAGGACTGCAATCTTTAATCCGTCTTCAAACTCATCTGCCATTTTTATTGCTTCACCCACTATCTTTTTGTCAAACAGCTCTATTGCTTCTATTTTTTTGTTTACATCGCCCATGTGTCCTGTTTCATCTGTTGCTTCCACATGAAGATATACAAAATCGCTGCCGTCTTTCAAAAACTCAAACGCCGCATTTATTTTGCCTTCGAAGTTTGTATCCAAAAAGCCTGTAAGTCCTTCAATCTGCGGGACAAAAAGCCCTGTTAATTTACCCAATCCTACCATAAGGTCAACAGCACTTATCATGCAACCATCTTTGTTGAACTTATCCTTAAATAGTGGCATTGATGGTTTTTTGCCTTCCCCCCACAGCCAGATGGCATTTGCTTCTTTGTGAATGGTATTATCTTTTAAAACTTCACCTGCTTTTCTCATTATCTCCCTTAGTTTCTCTTTTGCTGCGCCATTTGGCAGATAATCATCTATCGGTTTGTCTGATATATCGTGTGGCGGTGTTGTTTTTTTGTCTTCTATGCCATCTCTCCAAATCATTAAGTTTCTATAGCTTACGCCTGCAAAGAACTCTATTCCTTCTTCATTTATCTTTTTGTTTAAAAGTTCTATTAGTTGCTTTGCTTTATCTGTTGGAATATGGTCTGCAGAAAAGTCCTTCATTATGCCGTTTTCTATGTTTACAAAGTTGCACCTGTATGCAACATCGCTATCCTTCATCTCTATATCCTGACTGATTGCTTCAAGTGGTGCCCTGCCTGTGTAATACATCTTTGGGTCATAGCCCAAAACACTCATATTTGCAACATCACTTCCAGGATGCATGCCTTCTGGCACGGTTTTAACCATACCCTTTATGCCTGATGCGATTATGTCCATATTCTTTGTGTCTGCATATTCAAGCGGTGTCTTACCGTTTAGCTCATCAATTGGCCAATCTGCCATACCATCGCCAAGCAAAATCAAATATTTCATCACTTTTACTCCTTTATAACCTTGATATAGAATTCTCTGTTTCTTGGCCCATCAAACTCCATGAAGAATACTCCTTGCCATCTGCCAAGAAGAAGCCTTCCACTCTCGATAGGTATCATCACGCTGCTTCCCGTTAATGTTGCCTGAATGTGTGCATCGGCATTGCCTTCTAAATGTTTGTATTTGTCGGAGTATGGAATTAATCGAGAGAGCTCGTTTAGTATGTCTTCTGCAACAGCAGGGTCAAACGCTTCGTTTATTATAACACCTGCCGTTGTGTGCGGAACATAGATTATAGCTATACCGTTCTTGATGCCTTTAATCTCTTCTTCAACCATGCTTGTTATCTCTATAGCTTCCTTTCTTGTGCTTGTTCTTATGCTTTTTCTTATCATGATGTTCTCTCCTTCTTACTTTTTTAAAATTTATTGTAAAATTGCCAATAAGTCAAAATTTATCTCTTGAATTATACCAGATTATTTGATATTTAACCAAGCAATGGGTAAGGTTTCGATTAAAGGAAAAAACTTTTTAGGTTTTGAGATAGAGATTAAAGGCTCAGATAAGGAGAATATATTTAAAGAGATAGAGAGCCTTCTTGCCGTTTCAAGCCAATACATGAAAAACTCGATAATAACGCTTAAGCTTGACGATACGAACAAACATTTGGCTGAAGAGCTTGTCTCTTTTTTGAAGGATAAAGAGATTCCTATAAGCGCTATTGTTTCAGAAAGCAAAAAGGGTTTAGATATAAGCCTGCCGGTTATAGAGCTTTCTGATTTGCATCTTGTAAATGAGACCAGCGAAAAGGAAGTGTCAACATTCAAAGGTAATCTAAGAAGTGGCCAGTCGATAAAGGCAAACGGCGATTTGGTTATAGCTGGTAATGTTAATTCGAACTCTTATATCTATGCAACGGGTAATATCTTTGTTTTGGGTAAGCTTTACGGTGTGCCACATGCAGGATACGGTGGTGATAACGATGCTATAATCTTTGCGTTTGATTTAAACCCACCGCAGATACGCATTGGTGATTATATAACACGCTCTCCAGAAGAGAATGTGCTCCTTAAAAAAAGGAAGAATGTCGTACCTGAAGTTGCGCATGTTGAAGATGGAGCTATAGTTATAACGCCTTATGATGAGTGGATAAATTCTAAATAGGAGTAAAAGTATGGCAGGGAAGGTTCTTACGATAACATCGGGTAAGGGCGGTGTTGGAAAATCGACGACAACGGCGAACTTGGCACTTGGTCTTGCATTGCTTGGTAAAAAGGTTGTTGCTATTGATTTGGATATTGGCCTTAGAAATCTTGATATGATTTTAGGACTTGAAAACAGGATTGTGTATGATGTTGTTAATGTTGTTGAAAAGGCATGCAAGATTAAGCAAGCTCTAATAAAGGATAAAAGGACGGACAATCTGTATCTTATAGCTGCAGCTCAGACAAGGGATAAATCCGCTGTCAAACCAGAACAGGTGATAGAGCTTACTGATGAATTGAAAAAGGAGTTTGACTTTATTCTGCTTGATTCGCCAGCCGGTATAGAAGGCGGGTTTAGAAACGCCATGTTGCCTGCAGATGAAGTGATAATAGTTACAACACCAGAGATATCCGCCGTAAGAGATGCGGATAGAGTTATAGGGATTCTGGAAGCAAACAACAAAAAAGAGATGAGTTTGATAATCAACCGTGTCAATCCAACACTCGTCAAAAAGGGCGATATGATGAGTAAAGACGATGTGCTTCAGGTTTTGAGTATTCCTTTGATAGGTGTTGTGCCAGAAGATGAAAATATTGTAAGCTATACAAACATTGGAGAGCCTTCCATATTGCATCCGAACTCCCAATCGGGTAAGGCGTATAAGAATATCGTTCAAAGGATTCTGGGCAAGGATGTTCCGTTTATGGAGATAGTTGAGAAAAAAGGGTTGTTTGAAAAAATAATAAGCTTTTTTAAGGAATAGGCTATGCTGTTGGATTTTTTTAGAAAGAAGAGAAAGAGTTCTGCTGAACAGGCAAAAGAGAGACTTCAAATCATATTAGCTCACGAAAGAGTCTCAAACAAGGCGCCTTTTCTTGATGATTTGAGAAAGGATTTAATAAAGGTTATAGCGAAGTATGTTGAGATAGACCCAGACCAGATAGATGTGAAGCTTCAGAAGGATAACGCTATTGAGATTTTAGAGATAAATATACCTATCAATAAGTAAATCTCTTAAAGCTTTGGAGCAAAATTCCGCCAACGATGAACAGAAGCGCAAAAAGGCTATAGAAGTGTATCTTCTCACCCAAAAAGATAGAGATAAATACCAAAGAGACAAAAGGTGTAAGATAAACCGTATTTGAAATAAGGGAAGTTTCTCCGCTTTTCAATGCTTTAAACCAGAATATATAGGATATACCGTTTATGAAGGCTCCATTTATAAATGTCCAGAAGAGTGTATTTGTATCAAGGCTTTCAATTCTAAAGAGTGGCAGGGTGAATAGAGAAAACACAGAAGCAGAAAGAAAATAGTAGAATACTGCAACTTCTGGGTCTGTTTTGTTTTTCTTGCCAAGCACAGAGAAAAGGGCAAAACACAAAGCACCAGCAAAAGACAACATATCACCTGTTATACTTGTAAAGTTCAGTTTGAATGGGTTGCCTTTTGATGCTATAATAAGGACACCAAAAAAGCTTACAAGTATTGAGACTATCTTTACTGCTGAGATACTCTCCTTGAGTATAGGTATACTTAAGGCAACAATCAGGATTGGCCAGCTGTAGTTTATTATGAAAATTTCCTGAGCCGTTGATAGACTAAATGCTTTGTAAAGCAATACATAATAAGCAAAACTTCCAAGAAAACCCAAGAATGTTAAAAAAGCATACTCCGTTGGCGAGTTGAGTTTTAATGATTTTCTTTGAGAGAGAAGATAAATAAACATAACCGCTGCCGATATCAGGTTTGAAAAAAACAGAAAGGAAAAATTATTGAGATTTTTTAGAGCTTCTTTTGATGCAACGGGTATAAATGCCCACAGAACAACGCAGAGCAGGGCATAGAGTAGTGATTTACTCATTTTCCAGTTTTAAGGCTTCGTCAACTATTAGGATAGGTATATCATCTTCAATGGGATACTTAAGTTTACAATTTTCACAGATTAAAAACTTCTCATCTTCGCTCAGCTTAAGGTCTCCTTTGCACTTTGGACATGCTATGATTTTTAAAAGCTCTTTACTTATAGCCATTTTAGACCCTCCTTGATTTTTTCTATTAGCTCATCTTCAAAAATCTCTTTTGGCTCTATTTTTATCAGCTTTATGCCTGCAGATCTTAGTGTTGGTTCTATTATGTTTAAGGATTGCATCTTTGCCTTGTTTTCTGGGTTGACTATGAAGATGGCAAGTTTGGGTTGCAGTTGTGGAAATGAGAGAATAAGAAAATCGACAAATTTTGTTTGAATTCTTAGATATGCGTTTCTGTTCTCCTTTGGTGTCCAAATAAAATCTGTGAGTCTAACCTTTGGCAAGATTGTGAAAGGTTTTTTCTGCTCCTTAAAAAAGTGCAGTATCCTGTCGTATGCTATTTTCTCTGTTTTGTTTAGAAGAAAATCCTTTGTTTTATAGACATCAAAGTCATCTTTTGCCTTTATGCTGTAATTCTTTGTGATGAAGTAATAGACTATAACAAGGATAATGAGTGAAACTATCACAATCAACCACATACTTGTCCAATAATAGGCTAATTTTTTGTTTTAATCAATAAGCAAGGGTTGATTTTTTGCTAAAATTGATTAAATTAACACTTTGCCTGTTATTGGGGACGAAATTTGGGTTCGACGGGGTGTTTTAGCATCCAAGGGTCATGCCGAGCTCCTGCCCGCTCGTAAAACTGGCAGGGAAAAAGAAACGCAGACGCTGATTACGCTTTAGCTGCTTAAGATAAAAGCAGCAGGCTTCTGCACCTTTTGGTGCTTTAGGTTGCAGAAAGCCTTTAGAGTTAAAGCACCGAAGGCTATCGTCCGCCCGATGCGGTAGCCTTTCTATTCAATCGGGTGCGTCAGGTGTAAGGTTTTGTTCCCTTTTTCCTTACGCCACAGACGCTAAACCAAAAAGGGAACTAAGCATGTAAAAGCCCTTGGGTGTGACGCACGCCCGGACGCGGGTTCAAATCCCGCCGTCTCCACCAGAAAAAAACAATCTAAAAAGTTAACATATATCGTGATTAAACTAACTCTCTTTTTATTTTGGTTATTTTTTTAGCCGTTTTGCTTGACGAAGAGATGTTTAGGTGTATATTTAGCGACGGTATGAGAAAGAACGACAGGCTTGTTTTAAAACCCAAGACGAACATTTTGGCTGTAATATTTATCATTCTGTTTGCCATAGCTTTTATAGCTGGAATAGCCCTTCTTGCTTTTGGGCAGGAGAGATATGCGCTTAAAAACGGCGTTATTCTCTATAGTGTGAAAAATGTTGAGCAGCTCAAAGAGAGATTGGCAATTTATGATTATTACAAGTCTTATCCCTTTGGCGTTGAGCCGTATCTCTTAAAAAGCCTTCCTAAGGACTTTGCAAAGCTTCCCGCAGCAGAAAGAAAAAAACTCTTTATAAAGGTTATGCTTCCTATAGCTTTAACCGTGAAACAGCAGTTTGACAGAGAGCATGCACTTTTTGAAAAGATAAAGGCTAAGATTGATTCTCACAAAGAGCTTACTTTCGTTGAAAAGGAGTTGCTTGAATACGGCTATAAGAGATACAGATGTAAAACGATTAATGAGCTTGTTAAAAAATCTGGCAGTGTGCCGATAAGTTTACTTATAGCTCAAGCTGGTATAGAATCAGGGTGGGGCAGTTCGAGATTTGCCATCTATTACAACAACATCTATGGCATACACAAAAAACACCCAAAGCCCAACGACATTGTAAGAAGATTTAAAAGTTTATACGATGCAACGGTCTGCTATGTTCTAAATTTAGACAGAAGCGCTGCTTATAAGCGTTTTAGGGAAGCGCGTTATAGAATGGGTGATTATCCAAACCCTTACAAGCTTGCCGAGTATTTGACAATGTATTCAACGAAGAGAAAAGAGTACACAAAACTAATTCAACAGATAATAGCATCAAACGATTTGACTGCATTTGATAAACTCTCACCTGCCGGTGTTGTTGCAGAGACTTCAGCAGGCTCTTACTCTCTACAATAACCTTGCCTTGTTAATTCAATTGTATTAGAATGCTCCCAAAAAAAAGGGGGTATACAAATGGGAAACCTTATAGCAGTAGCAACGGCAAAAGACAAAAAGAGTCTATGGTCTGGTCATTTTGGTGTATCTCCCTTTTATAGTATCTTTGATGAAGAGGGCAATCTTATAGAGCAGAGAGAAAACCCATTCTCAAAGGATAAACATCATGATGACCCGTTTAAGGTTAAAGAGTTTTTAAGCGATGTTTCAACATTTGTGGGTAAGAACATGGGTCAGAAGTCAAGAAAAAAGCTGACTGAGAAGCTAAAGGTAAGAACGCTGCTTGTTAGTGCAGAAGATATATATGATGCGGTAAAGTATTATCTTGATGCCAAGAAAAACATAGATGTGTTTGAGAGATGCACGGATAAGTATGAAGATTGGTTTGATAAGTATCCTGCTGTATATGAGAGTGAAATCAATATGCTTAAGAGTATTATGCCAAAGTGGGACAGAGCCATTGAAATAGGTGTTGGAAGCGGTAGATTTGCCTATCCTTTGGGTATAAAGGAAGGTGTCGAACCTTCCGATAGTATGTCAAAAATTGCCCAAGAGAGAGGCATAAAAGTCTATCCCGGATTTGCCGAAAATCTGCCCATATTAGATGAAGAGTATGATTTTGTTTTGATGGCTGTTACAATCTGCTTTGTAAAAGAGCCTATGAAGTCCCTTAAAGAAGTTTACAGGATTTTAAAGAAGGACGGTAAGACGATTGTTGCCATTGTTGATAGGGAGACAGCAATAGGAAAAGAGTATTTAAGAAAGAAAGAGAAGGGCGAGTTTTATAAGAATGTGAACTTCTTTTCGACTAAAGAGCTAATTGATATGATGAAGGAAGTGGGTTTTGAGATAGAAGGTGTATATCAGACGCTGTTTGCAGACAGTATAAAAGAGATAAAAGAATCACAACCATACAAGGAAGGATTTTCAGAAGGCGGATTTGTCGCTGTTTTGGGTGTTAAATAGTGTTGGAGATACTGCAGAAATCTTTTGTTAATACAATCTCTATTGTTGAGACTATTGTCTTAATCGTAATTGTTGTGTTCATAGTAGGTTTGTGGGTTTATGTGCCTTTTGGCATAATGAGTATAAATAGAAGACTTAAAAGGCTGGAAAAAGAGATTAAAAGGAGTCGGGAAGAAAATTAGACTTGACTAACAAAGTGAGATTATTATAATGGAAGTCATGATGAGATTGACTGATGGATTGCCAGAGAAGAGCTATCTTGTAGAAGCCGTAGAAGGTGGATGTATAGCTAAGGATAGACTGTGGAAGCTGGGCATAATACCCGGCGTTGTTTTAACGATAAAGAGAAAAGCTCCCATGCGTGGGCCTTTGATGATTGAAGTCAATGGCGTTGATATTGTTGTAGGCAGAGGAATAGCCAACAGGATAATCATTAGGGAAGCAGGATGAAGGTTGCATTTGTTGGCCAACCGAATTGTGGCAAAAGCACTCTATTTAACCAAATAGCGGGTTATAAGAGCTTATCTGCCAATTTCCCTGGTGCGACTGTTGAATATACAAAAGGGCAGACATACATAGATGATGAGATAGTTGAAGTCTTCGACCTTCCCGGCACATACTCTTTAAGCTGGTATGATGATGCAGAGAAAGAGACTGTAAAAGCTCTATTTTCTATGGATTTTGATGTTATAGTTAATATTCTTGATGCATCAACGCTTGCACGAAGTATTGAGTTGACTATTGAACTTATGTCGCTTGAAAAACCGATGGTTGTTGCACTCAATATGATGGATGAAGCATACCGTAAAGGTATTGTTATAAATGTGAAAAAGCTTGAGGATGTGTTGGGTGTAAGGGTTATTCCTGTTATAGCTAAGAAGGGCAAAGGGATAAAAAACCTTCTAAATGCCGTAAAGAACGCCCAAAAACCACGAAAGAGATGTGTCTATTCAAAGGATGTTGAGAAGTATATATCAATTGTTGCAGACTGTATAGAAAAGAGCAATCTAAAGAGCAGATGGCCTTACAAGATGCTTGCTATAAAGGCTATAGAAGGTTTTAAACCGTGCGAAAAGGTGATAGAAGAGCAGACAGATTGCTTTGATAGACTAAAGCAAGCAAAGTATGCCTTAAGGGATGGCCTTGTTATAGTTCAGGAGAGACATGCTTTATGTATGGATATATTTGAGAAAGTGGCAAAGGTAAAAAAGATTAAAGAAAAAAGCATAGAGACAAGACTTGATGCTTTTCTGCTTCATCCGTTTTTTGGTTATATCTTTATGGTGCTTATTTTCTATTCGATTTTCTATATTGTGTTTACAGGTGGCGTTCCTGTTGAAGGTTTTATAGTTGGAGTATTTGACAAGGTTGATAGTTATCTTGCTGAAGTTCTTTCGTCAAATAGACTCGTTTTTTCTATAGTTAAAGGCGTTGTTGATGGGGTAGGTGCGGCGTTTGGCATAGCTTTTCCCTATCTGTTACCGTTTCTGTTTCTTATCTCTCTGCTTGAAGATATCGGATATCTACCACGAATTGGTTTTTTAATGGACTCTTTAATGCATAAGATGGGTCTTCACGGCACAAGTGTTATACCGTTTGTATCTGGTTATGGTTGCAGTGTTCCAGCGATTATGGCAACAAGGATTTTAAAGAGCAAAAAAGAGAAGTTTATCTCTGCATTTTTGGCGTCTTTGGTGCCATGCTCTGCAAGAACCACTGTTATTATGGGTCTTGTTGGTTATTTTTTGGGTTATTGGTATGCTATAGCACTTTACATCTTTAATATCGTTGTGATTTTCTTTACAGGTATGGTTTTAAAAAGACTCTTACCAGGCATGAGTCCAGAGATGATAATAGACATTCCACCCTATAGACTTCCAACAGTTAAAACGCTTCTTTTAAAGACATGGCACAAGATTAAAGACTTTATCTATCTTGCTGTTCCTATGCTGATAGGCGGCAGCGTTGTTCTTACATTAATCGATTATTATCATCTTACGCCTTACATAAATGATTTGTTTAAGCCGTTTCTTGAAGGTTTTTTGGGTTTGCCAGCTGCCGTTGGCGTTGTATTGATTTTTGGTATTCTAAAAAAAGAGTTAACTCTTCTTATGCTTTATCAGGCACTCGGTGTTGCAGGCCTAAATCAACTCTCTTCTGTTATGAGTAAAGAGCAGATGCTTGTCTTTACGGTTTTTGTTATATTCTATGTTCCCTGCCTTGCAACGATAGCTGCTATAAAAAAGGAAGTGGGATTAAAGAATTCTCTTGTTATAACAGCCGCCACATTTTTCCTTGCATCTCTTCTTGCCTTTGTTGTTAAAATAGCAATGAGTATATGGATATAAAGGTTTATACAGACGGGAGTTGTTATAGTAATCTTAAGATAGGAGGCTGGGGTGTATATATTATTGTTGATAAGAAGAGTATAAAGTTTTCTGGTGCCTGCAGTTGTAAAGATTCTGTATCTGTTGAATTTTTAGCCGTTCTTAAAGCACTTGAGTATTTAGACTATTACTTTGACGATATAGAAAAGGTCAGCTTCTATACGGATTGTGATTATGTTGTTAAAGTTGTTAAAGAGTTTGAAAACAAAGGAAAATTCTCGTTCAGGTCAAAGACATCCTTAAAAAACAGAAAGAATATCTCCACACTTCTTCACTATGTCTCTTTGCTTCCTATAGATTGGTATGTAGTTAAATCCCATCGTGGCAATAAGGGTAATCAGATAGCAGATAGTCTTGCAAGAAAGGCAGCTCAACTTTACATTAAGCAGAAAAAAGAAGGCGACTAAATGTCGCCTTCTGGACTAAATTATGGCTTTCTCTTTTAAAACCTTAGCTATTGTCTCGCCAATGTATCCCGGATTTTCTATTGTATAGACCCCAGCTTCTTGTAAAGCCCTGTATTTAGATTCTGCTGTTCCGTGTTTGCCCATTATTATAGCACCAGCATGCCCCATTCTTCTTCCTGGTGGTGCTGTTCTTCCTGCTATGAAAGCAAAGACAGGTTTTCTTATTCCGCCTTTTTTGATAAATTCTGCTGCTCTCTCTTCTGCGTTACCACCGATTTCTCCAACCATCATAACGGCTTCTGTTTCCGGGTCTTCTTCGAATTTCTTAAGCCAGAAGATGTAATCTGTTCCAACTATTGGGTCACCACCAATTCCCACGCATGTGGACTGACCCAATCCAGCTTTTGTTATCTGGTCTGCCGTCTCATATAGAAGCGTTCCACTTCTTGAGATTATGCCTATGCTTCCACGGGTAAATATGTGTCCAGGCATTATGCCTATCTTTGTTGCACCAGGTGTTATAATTCCCGGACAGTTAGGACCTATTAACGTAACACCTTCTTTCTCTATAACCCTTTTAACCTTTACCATGTCAAGAACAGGAATGCCTTCTGTTATACACACGATTGTTTTTATGCCACTTCCAACGGCTTCTAAAATTGCATCTGCTGCAAATGGCGGTGGAACAAATATTAGGCTAACATTTGGATGAGTCTCTTTTACGGCTTCTTCAACTGTATTAAATACAGGAATCCCATCAACTTCTTGTCCACCTTTGCCTGGCGTTACACCTGCCACAATTTTTGTTCCATACTCTTTGCAGGCTTTTGCATGATAGCTGCCTTCCTTACCTGTTATACCCTGCACTAAAACCCTGCTTGTTCTATATACACATACAGCCATTTATTACTTCTCCTTTTTCTCTTCTTTTTGGTTTTTCTCTTTCTCCACTGCGCCACCCTTTGCAAGTTCGGAGACCATTTTTGCTGCTTCTTTCAAGTCGTTAGCTACATAGAACTTAAATGATGCTTTTTTAAGTATTTCCATGCCTTCTTCTCTGTTCATACCAGTCAGTCTTATTACAACAGGAATATTTACTTTAACGGTTTTTAATGCTTGGATAATGCCGTTTGCAACCTTGTCGCAGCGGACGATTCCACCGAAGATATTAATGAAGATTGCTTTTACCTTCGGGTCTCTTGTGATTATCTCAAACCCTTTTGCTATGGTTTCTGGTGTTGCTTCACCACCAACATCCAAGAAGTTTGCAGGTTCTCCACCAGCAAGTTTAATGACATCCATCGTCGTCATTGCAAGACCAGCACCGTTAACCATACATCCGATATTACCTTGCAGTTTTATAAAGTTTAGCCCTGAGAATCGTGCTTCGAGCTCGTCGGGGTCAGCTTCCGTTAAGTCTCTCATTTTTGCTATCTCTTTTCTTCTATATAGGGCGTTGTCGTCTATGTCCATTTTTGCATCAACGGCTAATAGGTGTCCAGACTTCAACACAACAAGTGGGTTTAATTCAAGAAGAGAGCAATCCTTTTCGACAAAAACCTTGTAAAGTGCACTGAAGAGCTTTGCAGCTTCCTTTTCCTGAGCCATCAGGTCAAGGTCATATTTCAATCTTCTTATCTGATAAGGCAAGAAACCGACGACAGGGTCGATAGGGATTTTGATAATGTCTTCTGGATACTTTTCTGCCACTTCTTCGATACTCATGCCGCCTCTTTTTGATGCGATGACTGTTGGTCTTGATGTTGTCCTATCAATTACGATAGAGAAGTAAATCTCTCTTTCTATGTCTGCTGCCTTCTCAACAAGCAGTTTTCTGATTACAACACCTTCTGGGCCTGTCTGTTTGGTTACCAGTTTTTTGCCAAACAGCTCTTGAGCATACTGGCGTGCTTCATCTGCCGTCCTTGCGATTTTTACGCCACCTGCTTTACCTCTTCCGCCTGTTAAAACCTGAGCCTTCAATACAACGGGCAAACCCAACTCCATCGATACCATCCATGCATCGTCAGGAAAATAGGCAACCCTGCCTTCTGGCACCGGTATGCCGTATTGGGCTAAGACTTCTTTAGCCTGATATTCGTGAAGTTTCATCAACAACCTCCAAAATAAAAAGTAAACTAAAAGTTAACTTATAACCATTTTTAAAAATAACACCAAAACAACCCAAAGTCAATGGAATATTTCTATTTGTTTTAATAATATTTTGTTTGTAGTCTATTTTTGAAGTATAATTTGAAAATAGCGGTGTGGAAAGGAGATTGAAGATGGACGGTGTTTTTGTTGTTGAGCCTTTAAGGAGCCCTTTTGGGGGTTTTGGTGGAACTCTCTCTTCTTTATCGGCTTCAGAGATTGCTTCTTTTGTGGTTAAAGAGATACTAAGCAGAACGGGTATTGAAGATGTTGATGGATTGATAATGGGTAATGTTTTATCGGCTGGTGTTGGACAGTCGCCAGCAAGACAGGTTATTATTAAATCTGGTTTACCTTATAGCGTTAATGCTTTAACCGTCAACAAGGTGTGTGGAAGTGGTCTTAAGTCTCTTATGCTTGCTGCTCAATCTATAAAATTAAAGGATAGCAGCCTAATAATAGCAGGTGGTATGGAGAGTATGTCCAATGCACCTTACTATCTTTCTAAGGCACGGTTTGGCTATAGAATGGGCGATGGAAGAGCTATTGACGGTATGATATTTGACGGCTTGTGGGATGTCTATAATAATGTGCATATGGGATACCTTGCAGAGATGGTCGCAAAAGCCAAAAAGATTACACGCAAAATACAGGATGATTATGCTGTTTTGTCTTATAAAAGAGCTCAGCATTCAGCAGAAAACGGTGTATTTAAAGAAGAGATTGTGCCTATAGAAATAAGCTCAAGAAAGGGAGTTAATGTTGTTGATAGAGACGAAGAGCCCTTCAGGGTTGACTTTGAAAAGATACCAAAGCTCAAGCCAGCTTTTGTTGAAGATGGAACAATAACAGCAGCCAATGCATCGACCATTTCAGACGGTGCAGCAGCGTTTATCGTGGCAGACTACGATGCAATAAAAAGATTTGGTTTAGAGCCCATAGCAAAAGTAGTGGCTTATTCTGAGTTTAGTTTAGACCCTAAACTGTTTCCGCTTGCTCCTATAGGAGCTATAGAGAAGCTTTTGAAAAAGACAGGACTTGATGTAAATGACATTGACCTGTTTGAAATAAACGAAGCTTTCTCCTGTGTTGTTCTTGCTGCTTTGGAAGAGTTGAAACTGGATATAGACAGGGTTAATGTGAACGGTGGCGCTGTGTCTTTAGGTCATCCGCTTGGAGCAAGTGGAGCAAGACTCGTTGTCTCTTTAACAAGGGAGATGAGAAGAAGAAACGCAAAATACGGGATTGCGGCTTTGTGTATAGGTGGCGGAGAAGCTGTTGCAACCCTGTTTGAGAGAGTGTAATTTATCTGCTTATAAACGCATAGGCGTTGTGATTATGAATACTCTCAAAGTTTTCGACTTCTATCTCAAAGTGTGAGATGCGTTTGTCTTGAAGGAGTTTTTGGGTAATGTTTCTTGCTATATCTTCAACAAACATGGGATTGTTGTATGCTTTTTCTGTTACATACTTCTCGTCTGGCCTTTTTAGAAGGGAATAAATGTCGCAGCTTGCAGAAGACTCCGCCACATTTATTAGGTCTTCTATCCAAACAAACTCTTTTAAAATCGCCGATATTTTTGCTATACCACGCTGATTGTGTGCTCCATAATCGCTTATCTCTTTTGAGCATGGGCATAGACTTGTTATAGGCACTTTTACGGTTAAGGTTATCTCTTCGTTGTTGTTTTCATCGCCACATGCTTTAACTTCGCACTCATAACTCATTAATGATTTTATACCTGTTATTGGAGCTGCTTTTTCTATAAAGTAAGGAAAGTTTAGCTCTATATATGATTTTTTTGCATTTAGCCTTTCTCTCATCTCTCTTAGAATCTTTCCTATTTTTCTTATGTCTATACACTCTCTATTTTCGTTCAATATCTCTATAAATCTGCTCATGTGTGTGCCTTTGAAATCACTCGGAAGCAGAACATACATATTTATTTTTGCTATTGTGTGCTGATGCTGTTTTGTTTTATCAAGCAGCGTTATAGGATATGTAAGGTTCTTTACGCCGACTTTGTCTATTGGTATGTTTCTTTCGTCCTTTTGCGATTGGACATCTGCCAAGTTGCTCATACATGCCTATTGTAATTTAGATTGAACTTAAAATCAAATCACTTCCAACTCTTTTGTTTTTCTGTAATATTTGATTACAAGAAGCTTTGTAAAATCGTTGAATACAAACCATGCAAGTGCGTATGCCCACATAAATAAAGCCCATTCAAAACCTATCGGAGTCATGATGCCAAACCCATAGATGGCGATTACTGTTCCTATGATTCTTGTTGAAAATGTGGCAAGGAATAGGGTAAATGACGGGTAGGGTTTTTTAAAGAACCAATCATCAATCCTTGTATTGTAAATTGTTCCATGTCCTGCTATGACCATCTTTGCAAAGAAGATTGACTGAACAAATGAATACCATGACTCTTTGTCGTTCATGTTTACCCATGCAGGAACATGTGGTAAGAAGGTTAAGGTTTCTGGATGCGATTTTAGATATATCATAACGATGTAAAAAATGGTAAAGCTACTCAAAACGCCTGCTATACCAAGCCAGGAAGACAAAACCAGCATCTCGTGCATATCCCATCTGACAGGTTTTTTTCTTACTTTTGTGCTGTCATAGGCTATTGCAAGTATGGGTATGTCGTTAAGCAGGGCAAGAACTATAATCATTATTGATGTTAGCGGGTAAAAATTGAATACAATTATTGAAAGTGTCATAAAGATGATGATGCGTATTGTCTCTGCTATGCGGAAGATTGTATAGCTCTTCATTCTTTCAAATGTGATTCTTGCTTCTTTGATAGCATCTATGATTACCTTTAATCCTTCACTTAAAAGAACGATGTCGGCTGCTGCCCTTGCTGCATCTGTAGCGTTGCTGACGGCTATTCCGGTATCGGCTTTTTTTAGAGCAGGTGCATCGTTTACACCGTCGCCTGTCATTCCGACGATATGATTGGCTTTTTGCAGTTCATCGACGATAAAGTATTTATCTTCTGGCAACACTTCGGCAAAGCCGCCAGCTTCTTCGATGATTTTTATTATCTCACTTTCGTGTCTTTTTACCGTTCCTTTAATGAGCTTGCCTTCAATCTCCTTTTTGACTTCGTTAACGATGTTGTTGACTTTTTCTTTTATCTCTTCTTCTGAAAGGTTTAGGTTTTTTAAAAGGGCTTTACTTATGACTTCCGAAAGTATCAGATACTCGTCGTGCGTCTCGTTTTTTAGCTCTTTTATCGGATAGATGTTTCCTTCGATATTGAGTATCTTTGCTATGTATCTTGCAACGGAGATGTTGTCTCCTGTTATCATCTTTACCTTAACGCCCTTGTTCTTTGCTTCTCTTATTGCATCTTTACTGTCTGTTCTTGGCGGATCATACAACGGTATCAGTCCCACGAATCTAAATTTTGGCTCTTTCTCTTCTTTTATTGCCACTCCGATGGTTCTAAATCCGTCATTTGCAAACTCATCTATCTTTTTTATTATCTCTTCGCTCTCTTGAGATGAGAGTTTTGAAAGTTTTAGTATAACCTGCGGTGCTCCTTTGATGATTTTCATTACTTTGCCTTCTATCTCAACAACTGCTTCTGTTCTTTTTATTGCAGGGTCAAAAGGAGTGAAGTCTATAAGTTTAAAATTCGGCAGTTCAATGTTGTGTTTTTCTAACCATTCAAAAATTGGCTTCTCTATCGGGTCGTTGTTTTCTTTTTTGCTTGTTAGGGCTGCATATACAAATAGCTCTTTTTGAGAATATCCGTTGTTTACATAGGCTTCTTTTGTTGTCATTCTGTTTTGTGTTAATGTTCCTGTTTTATCCGAGCAGAGTATGTCCATTCCAGCCATCTCTTCTATTGCTGATAGCCTGCTTACTATTGCCTTTTTTCGTGCCAAATTTAGAGCACCAACGGCCATCACAACGGTTAAAACAGTGGGAAGGGCAACAGGTATTGCAGCGATGGTTAAAACTAAAGAGAACTCCATAAGCTCCCAGATGTTTTCATGCCTTTTGACACCAACAAAAATGATGAATGAAATCATTATAACCGTTATTATGATAAGGAAGTTGCCGACATTTATGACCATCTTTTGAAAATGACTCTTTTGTGTCTTTTCTGCCTTTGCCACAAGACCAACCGTTTTTCCAAAGTATGTGTCTGAGCCTGTTGCTATGACGATGGCTTTTGCTTCTCCTTGTTTTACGATTGAATTTGCGTATGCAACATCCTTTAAATTCTTTCTCACAGGCAGGCTCTCGCCTGTAAGGGCTGACTGGTCTATTGATAGATAACCGTCGTTTTCTATGATGATAACATCAGCAGGAACTATGTTTCCTATTTTTATCTTGACAATGTCTCCGGGAACAAGCAGCTTTGATGGTATCTCTGTCCACTTTCCATCTCTTAGCACCAAAGCTTTGCTTGCCAGTTTGCTTTTTAATACTTCTATAGCATTTAAGGCTTTGTGTTCCTGGTAAAAGTCTAATATGGCATTAACAAAGAGCATTATTGTGATGATTATAAAATCTTCCCAATGATGAACTATAGCACTTAGAATAGCTGCTATCTCAATCATCCATGGGATTGGTCCCCAGAATCTTCTAAGAATCCTTCTTAAAAGAGATTCTCTTTTTTCTGAAATCTCGTTTAGTCCAAACCTTTTTATTCTCTCTTCAGCTTCTTGGTTTATAAGTCCTTCATTTTCGTCTGTTTTTAATTCTGCCACTATTTTGTAAAGTGGCATGTTTTTGTAATCATCTGCATTCATCTCTTAGGGCTCCTTTGCAAGTATTTTCTCTATTCTTTTAAACATTTCCGTTGCTGATGCCCTTTGAGAATGCTCATAATAGTAATTGTATTCCTTTGGATATTTTAGGTAATACTTCTGGTGATACTCTTCGGCTTCATAAAACTCAGAAACAGGCAGTATTTTTGTGTTTACGGTTATATTGGCTTTTTCGAGTTTTTCTTTTAATTTTTCTGCTATTTTCTTTTCTGTGTCGTTAGAGTAAAATATGGCAGTCTCATACTGTTTACCTATGTCGCAGAACTGCCCGTAAGGGTTTGTTGGGTCTATGTTTTTAAAGAATACTTTAACTAACTCTTCGTATGATATTTTCTCTGTATTATACTCAACCTTTACAGCTTCATAGTGTCCGCCTATGCCTGCTGAAACCTTCTCATAGGTTGGATTTTTCAATCTTCCACCTGTGTATCCAACTGTTGTTCTTATAACACCATCTGTTTGGTCAAATACTTTCTGTAGACACCAGAAGCATCCGCCGGCAAATATGGCAGTTGATACTCTCATATATTTAAATTTAGTTAAATTTTTACTTTTGTCGATTTTTTTGATAAAAGGTTTGCATGCTTAAAAAGTTGCTTATAGTGGTTTTTTTGGTTTTTGTATCATCTTGGGCAGTTGCTGAAGAGCTAAATCTAAAATCGTTTAAGGCAAAGTATAAGTTTGACTTTAGCGGCCTTAATGCAGCAAAAGGAGAATTAACAGCAAAACTTGATAACAACACCTATACTATAAACTTTAGTGGAAAAACCGTCTCTCCGGTCAAATGGTTTTTTAAATTAAAGGTGAAAATCAAAGATGCAATAGATTTATCGAACAATAGGGATATATATTATTACTCTTCAATAGAAAGGCCTAAAAAGGTAAAAAAGATTTATGTTAAATTTGATAACAGAACTCAAGCAACTGTTCTGTATCAGAAGAATTCGGACAAAAAAGAGTATATTGTAAAGTCAAAAAATGGTGTTTTCTCACCTTTAACCGTCTATATGTTTTTTATTACGCACAAGATAGAATTGGGCAAAGCTTATTACAGAGATGTTGTTGTATCCAAGAAACTTTATAGAATAAAAATTTTGCCCATCAAGGAAGAAACAATAAACCTTGACTCTTTCGGAAGAGAAAAGGGAAAAAGAAGGGTTTTGAAAGCAGAACTTTCTTTTTATAAGCTTGATAGAAACGGTGAGCTTATAAAAAACGAAAAGGTTAAAAAGTTGGTTGTTTGGGTTTCTCTAAAGCCTCCGCAGTTGCCAGTCTTGGTTCAAATGTGGCATTTTATAGGTGTATTTGAAGCTAAGCTTATAGATTTAAAGGTTTATTGAGAATTTAACTTTATTTTATAAAGGATTCAACTTTCTCTCTTGAAATGATATGATATGGGCGTTTAATGATAAGGGGGGTGAGAAAATGTCTTTCGTCCATTTACATAACCACTCAGAATACAGTCTCTTAGACGGTGCAAGCAGAATAGATAGAATGATAGATAAAGCAGTAAAGAGCAATATGAAAGCTGTTGCCTTAACAGACCATGGCAACATGTTTGGAGCACTTGAGTTTTATAAAACCGCCAAAGCGAAAGGTATAAAGCCTATTTTGGGTTTTGAAGGTTATATATCGCCGACAAAACTCGATGATAGGCAAACAAAGGGTAATTATCACATTACTCTTCTTGCCAAGAACAATAAGGGATATGAGAATTTAATGTATCTCTGCAGTATTGGTTTCTTGAAGGGCTTCTATTACAAGCCAAGGATAGATAAAGAGCTTTTAAGAGAATATTCAAAAGGTATTATAGCAGGCAGTGCCTGTCTTCATGGTGAAGTTCAGTTTAAGCTTTTAAGCGGTGATTATGAAGGAGCGAAAAAGGCCGTTTATGAGTATAAAGAGATATTCGGCAAGGACAACTTCTTTTTGGAGATTATGAGACACGGACTTGAAGACCAAGAGAAGATCGATAAAGAGCTAATAAGACTTGCTCTTGAGACAAATACGCCACTTGTTGCAACAAACGATTGCCACTATCTAAACAGTGAAGATGCAGAAGCTCAAGATGCTCTGCTCTGTGTTCAGACAAACAAACTCATAAGCGATGAAGATAGAATGAGAATGGGTTCAAATGAGTTTTATTTCAAAACAGAAGAAGAGATGCTCGAAGTATTTAAAGATAACCCTGAGTTTGTTCACAACTCTGGCTATATAGCTGATATGTGCAATGTTGAACTTGAGATAGGAAAACTCACACCGCCGCATTACAAAACACCCGATGGCAGCGATGAGAGAGAGTATTTAAGAAGACTCGCCTATGAAGGGTTGGAGATTAAGACAAAAGGCTTTAATGAAGATAAAAGGGAGCTTTACAGAAAAAGGCTTGAACATGAGCTAAATATAATAGAACAGATGGGTTTTTCTGGATACTTTTTAATCGTTTGGGACTTTATCAACTATGCTAAAAAGAACAAGATTCCCGTAGGTCCAGGTAGAGGCTCAGCAGCAGGCAGTCTTGTCTCATACTGCATAGGCATAACAGATATTGACCCGATAAAGTATAACCTTCTTTTTGAGCGATTTTTGAATCCAGAAAGGGTAACAATGCCCGATATCGATGTTGACTTCTGTGCAGTAAGAAGGGACGAAGTTATACATTATGTTAGAGAAAAGTACGGCGAGCATAATGTTGCTCAAGTTATCACATTTGGAACAATGAAGGCAAAGGCTGTTGTCAGGGATGTGGCAAGGGTTTTAGGCTTTCCTTACAAAGAAGCAGACAGAATTGCAAAGATGATTCCCGGCGACGAAACACTTGATGGTGCGATTAAGTCGAATCCACAGCTTAAAAGTGAGATTGAGAAGAGTGATGAAGTTAAGAAGCTGTTTGAAATATCCAAGGTTTTGGAAGGCGTTAAAAGACATGCGTCTATTCATGCAGCTGGTGTTGTTATCTCGACTGAGCCCATTTACAAAAAATGCCCACTCTATAAAGCACCGGGTGAAGATACGATAGCAACCCAATTTTCAAAGGATTTGCTTGAAGATATTGGACTGATAAAATTTGACTTCTTGGGACTTAAAAACTTAACAGTTATTGATGAGACGGTAAGGCAGATAGGTGATGATTTTGATATATCAAAAATCCCGCTTGATGATGAGAAAACATTTGAGCTTCTAAGAAGTGGTGATACACTTGGCGTATTTCAGCTTGAATCTTCTGGCATGCAGAGACTTATAACAGAGTTAAAGCCAACCGTATTTGAAGACTTGATAGCCCTTGTTGCTTTGTATAGACCAGGACCCTTAGGCAGCGGTATGGTTCAGGATTTTATAGACAGAAAGCATGGTAAAAAACCTATCGAGTATCCACTGCCAGAGCTTGAAGATATACTAAAAGACACATACGGCATAATTCTCTATCAGGAACAGGTTATGCAGATAGCAAGTAAACTGGCAGGTTATTCACTTGGTGAAGCAGATATTTTAAGAAGGGCGATGGGTAAAAAGAAGAAGGAAGTCATGGAAGAGCAGCGTGGCATATTTGTAAGCAGAGCCGTTGAAAGGGGAATAGACAAAGCAAAAGCTGAAGAGATTTTTGACTTAATGGCTAAGTTTGCAGAGTATGGTTTTAACAAGTCTCACTCTGCAGCCTATGCTTATATTGCCTATCAGACAGCTTATCTAAAAGCTCACTATCCTGCCTACTTCATGAGCGCATTGCTGACAAGCGAAAAGAACAATACAGACCAGATAGCCAAATACATAGAAGAGTGCAACAGAATGCATATAACTGTTCTGCCGCCAGATATAAATGACAGTTTCCATGATTTTGCCGTTGCTGAAAAGGATGGAGAGAAAGTAATACGCTTTGGGTTTTCTGCTATAAAGAATGTGGGTGATGCGGCAATAGAGAACATTATAGAAACAAGAAAAGAAGGTAAGTTTAAGGATATTTTTGATTTTCTAAAAAAGGTTGATACGCGAAAGGTTAATAAAAAGGTCATAGAGAGCTTAATAAAGAGTGGGTGCTTTGACTCACTCGGCACAGATAGAGCAACGCTGCTTGCCAATCTGGATACAATATTAGATTGGGCAAACGAAAAGACAAAAAAGAGCACAAAAAAGATGCCTTCTCTATTTGGAGCAGTAAAGGAAGAGAAGGAGAACTATCCTGAGCTTAAAAAGGTTGATAATGTGTCAGAAGAGAAGATTTTGGAGTATGAGAGAGAGCTTTTGGGCTTTTTTGTTAGTGCCAACCCTATATCTAAGTATAAAAATTTGATAGAAGCCATAGTTAACGCAACAAGCCAAACGGCAAAGGAGAAGTTTGACAGCGAACTTATAATGGCAGGTATCCCTGTATCTGTTAGAAAGACAAGAACAAAAAGGAAAGAGACGATGGCTTTTGTTAAATTTATGGACATAGACGGCACATTTGAAGCCACAGTTTTTCCTGCACTTTACAAAGATAAAGGCGAGCTGTTTGAGAAGAATAAGCTGCTTATAGTATTGGGAAATTTAGACCCTACAACAGAAAAGGCCAATCTAATAGTTAAAGATATAATAGAATACGACAAGATTGATGAGTTTGTTAGAAGTGTTGAGCTAATCTTGGCAGAAAAAGACATAGAAATCATAGACAAGCTAAAGACGATTGTTGAAAGGAATAAAGGAGATAAACCGCTCTATATAAGATTTAAAGAGAATGATAATCTATACACTATACAGACACTTATGAAAATAGCGATAAACAATATACTTTTAGATGCTCTGAAGCGTTATAATGTAAGATACAGATTTAAACTAAATGAGGAGTTTGGTGTATGAAAATCTTAATTACAGGTGTTGCTGGTTTTATAGGTTTTCATCTTGCAAATAGACTTGCAAGTGAAGGCTTTGATGTGTTTGGTATAGATAACATAAATGACTATTACGATGTAAGCTTAAAGTATGGAAGGCTGAAAGAGTCTGGTTTCGAAGGAAGTTTTGAGTATGGTAAGGTGTTTAAATCAAGCAAGTATGAGTCATATAGATTCTCAAAAGTGGATTTAAAGGATAAAGAGAGTATAGATAGACTGTTTAGAGAAGAGAAGTTTGATGCTGTATGTAATTTAGCTGCACAGGCTGGTGTTAGGTACTCTCTAAAAAACCCTTACTCTTACATTGACAGCAATATATATGGTTTTTTGAATATACTTGAAGCGTGCAGGCATTTTGAAGTTGAAAATCTGTGTTTTGCTTCATCTTCAAGCGTTTATGGACTGAATAAAAAGCAGCCGTTCTCTGAAAAGGATAATGTTGACCATCCGATAAGTTTGTATGCTGCAACAAAGAAATCCAATGAGCTTATGGCTCATACCTATAGCTACCTTTATGGGGTAAGGGCAACTGGTTTGAGATTCTTTACAGTTTATGGTCCATGGGGAAGGCCGGACATGGCTCTGTTTAAGTTTGTTAAAAATATTTTGGAAGATAAGCCCATCGATGTTTATAACTATGGCAAAATGGAAAGAGACTTTACCTACATTGATGATATAATCGAAGGTGTGGTAAGAGTGATAAAAAACCCAGCAAAACCAAACGATAACTGGGATGCTTTAAATCCAGACCCATCATCATCGAAGGTGGCTTACAAGATTTACAACATAGGCAATAACTCGCCTGTTAAGTTAGACCGCTTCATTGAGATAATAGAGAAGGAACTGGGTAAAAAGGCAAAAAGAAACCTTATGCCCATGCAGCCGGGCGATGTTGAGTCAACCTATGCCGATGTATCGGCTTTGATTGAAGATTTAGACTACAAACCATATACGCCACCCGAAGTAGGAATAAAAAGGTTTATAGAATGGTATCGTTCGTTCTATAAAATTTAACCGTTAATTAATTAATTTTTAACCAAAATTTATTGACAAAATCATAATAATACTATAATTTAAAAATGAAGGGGGTGAGATTTAATTTTTATCACCTAATTAATTTTTTGTGTTGGAGGTGTTTTTATGCGTAAGTTGGGCTATCTTGTCTTGGCTATTATGTTTCTTGTTTTAGGATTGGGTTTTAAGGCTCAGTCAAAAATTACCTTTGTAACCATCGGAACAGGTGGGGTTACAGGTGTTTATTATCCTGCTGGTGGTGCTATATCTAAGATGGTTAACGCCAAGTTTAAGCAGTATCACATTAAGATGACCGTCGAGTCAACGGGTGGTTCTGTTTACAATATTAATGCTGTTTTGAGTGGAGACTTGGACTTTGGAATTTGCCAGTCTGATAGGCAATATGAAGCTTGGCATGGTCTTGCGGAGTGGAAGAATAAAGGTCCTCAGAAGAATTTAAGAAGTGTTTTTGCTTTACATCCCGAGTCTATTACGCTTGTTGCAAGTGTTGATAGCGGTATAAAGAGCGTATATGATTTGAAGGGTAAAAGGGTTAATCTTGGAAATCCAGGCTCTGGTCAGCTTCAAAACTCAAAAGATATTTTAAAGGCTTTTGGCATCTCTTTAAAGGATATAAAGCCTGAATATGTTAAGGCTGTTGAAGCACCGGGTCTTCTTCAGGATGGAAGAATTGATGCCTTTTTCTATACGGTTGGACATCCAAATGGTAATATAAAAGAAGCAACGAGTGGAAGGATTAAGGTTAGAATAATCCCTATAACAGGAAAACCTGTTGAAAAGTTACTTAAAGAGCATCCTTATTATGCCAAAGCTGAAATTCCTGTTAAGAAGTTTTATCCAATGGCTGCAAATAAGAAACCAATTGTATGGACTGTAGGTGTTAAGGCTACGGTTGTTACAAGTGCAAAAGAACCTGCAAATATTGTTTATGCTATAACGAAGGAAGTTTTTGAAAATTTAGATACATTTAAAAAATTACATCCTGCCTTTGCTGTTTTGACAAAGAAAAATATGCTTGAAGGATTAACGGCACCTATACATCCGGGAGCACTCAAATATTACAGAGAAAGTGGTTTAATTAAATACATACCTAAGAATCTTATTCAGCAGTAAAAGATATTAGGGTGGCAAAAGCCACCCTTTTTAATTTGTTAAAACCTTTTCAGAGGTGTTTTCTTATGGATGATAACAAAAAAAAGATAGTTGAGGAACTGATAAGAGAAGACACGGGTGATGTAAGGATATTAAATAAATACGAAAGATACCTTGTTCTGTTTATCGGGGTATCATGGGCTCTGTTTCAGCTTTCTATAGCAAGTTGGTTAACGATAGACAGTACATTTTCTCGTTCTATTCATCTTGCTTTTGCTATGGCTATGATTTTCTTATCTGTTCCATTTTTCAAAAAGAGAAAAATAGGTTTTTTACCGTTCCTATCGCAGAGAGAAGGTATTCCGTGGATTGATTATATATTTGCCATCGTTGGTGTTATATCCGCTTTATATATCACTATTGCTTGGAATGGCATTATGATGAGAATGGGTTCCCCTAATCTTACGGATAAAGTGTTTGGCCTTTTGCTTATATTAATGGTTTTTGAAGCAACAAGGAGAGCTGTTGGGCCTGCATTACCTATAGTTGGAATACTTTTCACACTTTATGGTTTTTTAGGACCAAATTTGCCAGAACTGTTTGCTTATAAGGGTGTTACGCTTGATAAATATGTAAGTCAACTTTCTTTATCAACTGAAGGCATATTTGGGATACCTTTAAGGGTTTCCACCAATATTGTTTATCTTTTTGTTTTGCTCGGTGCTATGTTAGAGAAGGCAGGGGCCGGAAAGTTCTTTATTGACCTTGCTTTTGCGGGTTTAGGGCGCTATAAGGGTGGACCTGCAAAATCTGCTGTTGTTGCAAGTGGTTTGACCGGTCTGGTATCAGGTTCTTCGGTTGCCAATGTCGTGACTACGGGGACTTTTACCATTCCGTTGATGAAAAAAACCGGTTATCCTGCCACAAAAGCCGGTGCCACCGAAGTTGCAGCAAGTATAAATGGTCAGCTTATGCCTCCTATAATGGGTGCTGCTGCATTTATCATAGCAGAGTATGTTAATGTTCCATATATACAGGTTGTAAAAGCTGCCTTTATTCCAGCCTTAGTTGCCTATATTACTCTCTTTTATGTTTCCCATCTTGAAGCAAGCAAACTTGGGTTGAAGGGCTTACCGAAAGATGAGTTACCAAACGCAAAAGAGGTTTTAAGAAACGGCTTTCACTATCTTATACCTATAACTTGGCTTGTTATAGAACTTATGGTTTTGAGACACTCACCGGCAATGTCTGCTTTTAGGACGATAATAATTTTGGGTTTTGTCATTCTTTATCAGGAGTTAAGAAAAATAAAAAAGGAGGGCATAAATCTTGCAGCTGCTATAAAAAACACATTTGCCTTAATAGGCGAAGCATTCCTTTCTGGTTCGAGAAATATGGTTATAGTTGCACTTGCTTGTGCTTCGGCTGGTATAGTTGTTGGTCTTGTTGCGACAGGTATAGGAAGTATGATAACCGAACTTGTTGATACTATGGCACATGGCAACATCTACCTTCTTCTTATCATAACTGCTATGGCAAGTCTGCTTCTTGGTATGGGTTTACCTACCACGGCTAACTATATAGTTATGGCTTCTTTAACAGCACCTGTAATAGTTACTATAGCTCAGAATTACGGATTTTTCGTTCCGTTAATGGCGGCTCACCTTTTCTGTTTCTATTTTGGAATAATAGCAGACGATACTCCACCGGTTGGTTTGGCTGCCTATGCTGCTGCTGCATTGGCTGATGCTGACCCAATACCTACAGCTATTCAAGGCTTTATTTACGATATGAGAACAGCTATTCTGCCTTTCATGTTCGTTTTTAATCCCGATTTGATTTTGCATAACATAACAAGCTGGCCTAAAATAATAATGATATTTGCTATGGCTGTTTTAGGTTCCTTTGCCTTTGCGAGTGCGTTACAAGGATGGTTTTTGACTAAGAATAAGTGGTACGAAATACCATTTTTCTTGGCTGCAGCATGGATTCTGCTTAATCCTGCTGGTCTTTTGCACTGGTTGCATTTACCAGACGATATGAAATATTATATGTATTTAGTTGGTCTTTTAATCTGGGGGCTTTTGTATATCGAGCAAAAAGCAAGAGCAAAAGCTCAACCACAAGCCGTTTAAGGAGGGTGTTAACTTGTTTTGTTTAAATATGAATGTTAAGGATTTGCCGCTGTCTGCTACCTTAGAAATAAATGAGAAAAGTAATGAACTCTTGGAAAACGGCTTTAAAGTGTATAAACTGGGTTTGGGTCAGTCTCCGTTTAATGTTCCAGATCC
This sequence comes from Hippea alviniae EP5-r, assembly GCF_000420385.1. Taxonomy (NCBI): domain Bacteria; kingdom Pseudomonadati; phylum Campylobacterota; class Desulfurellia; order Desulfurellales; family Hippeaceae; genus Hippea; species Hippea alviniae. Next base: position 451,815 of record NZ_ATUV01000002.1, read on the forward strand.
AGTTGTTGAAGAGTTAAAAAGATACGCCCATGTTAAGGATTATCTTCCGGTAAAAGGATTGAAAAGACTTAGAGAAGCTGTTTCTGAGTACTATTTAAAAAGCCAGGGTGTAAGATTTAATCCGGACAATATTTTGATAGGTCCTGGTTCAAAGGAGCTTATGTTCATAGCTCAGCTTGTTATGTATGGAGAGCTTTTGCTTGCATCACCAAGCTGGGTTTCTTATGCTCCACAGTCCAAAATTTTGGGAAGAAATCTTGTCTGGCTTGAGACGAAAGAAGAAGATGATTGGCTCTTAATGCCTGATGTAGTTGACAACTATTGCAAAAATAATAAGTATTCTCAAAAAATTATAATACTCAACTATCCTAACAATCCTACAGGAAAGACATACCCGCTTGAGCTTTTAAGGGATTTAGCTGAAGTTTTCAGAAAACATGGTGTTATAGTGATATCAGATGAGATTTACGGAGAACTGCATCACGAAGGTAAACATATTTCAATAGCCAAGTTTTATCCTGAAGGAACAATTATAAGCAGTGGTTTAAGTAAGTGGGCTGGAGCAGGTGGGTGGCGTCTTGGTACATTTGCCATACCTGATGAGTTGAAAATTTTGGCAGACAAGATGGCTTCCGTTGCAAGCGAGACATTTACTTCTGTTAGTGCCCCGATTCAATATGCTGCAGTAAGGGCTTTCAATATAGATGAAGCTTTGCAGGATTACCTAAAAAGAAGCAGAGCTATTCTAAAGGCTTTGGCTAAGTATATTTTTGATAAATTTAACAAAGTCGGTATAAGTGTATCTTTGGCAGATGGAGCTTTTTATTACCTGCCAAACTTTTCCAAGTTTAAAAAGCAGTTTAATAAAATAGGTATAAAAACAAGCAGAGAGCTTTGCAAGAGAGCCCTTGAAGATATTCAGGTTGCATTCCTGCCCGGCGATGATTTTGGAAGACCAGAAGATGAGTTGACAGCCAGAATAGCCTATGTCGATTTTGACGGTAAATTAGCTTTAGAAGCTGCAAAAAATGAAGAAGTTAACGAAGAGTTTTTAAGGAAATATTGCTCAAATACAGTCGTTGCAATTGATAGAATTTGCGATTGGGTTGCTGGTTTATAAAAAATGATAAAATTTGAAAAATTCTCCTTGACTTTTCCCCCAAAGTGTATTATATTCTCATTCCGTCGCTTGAAAGCGACATGATCTTTTACAAGCCAAGATGGAAGATAAAGCCCTGGTTGATATAGAGTTTTAGCCAGAACTTAATTGAGTCTTACTTTCATGTTTTAACATGAGAGTTTGATCCTGGCTCAGAACGAACGCTGGCGGCGTGCCTAACACATGCAAGTCGTGGGAGAAAGTCTCCTTCGGGAGACGAGTAAACCGGCGCACGGGTGAGTAACACGTGGGTAACCTACCCCAGAGTCTGGGATAACCCACCGAAAGGTGGGCTAATACCGGATAGTTCCCTGTCTCACAAGAGACAGGGGGAAAGAGGGCCTCTGCTTGCAAGCTCTCGCTCTGGGATGGGCCTGCGGCCTATCAGGTAGTTGGTAGGGTAACGGCCTACCAAGCCTACGACGGGTAGCTGGTCTGAGAGGATGGTCAGCCACACTGGCACTGAGACACGGGCCAGACTCCTACGGGAGGCAGCAGTGGGGAATATTGGGCAATGGGCGAAAGCCTGACCCAGCGACGCCGCGTGGAGGATGAAGGCCTTCGGGTCGTAAACTCCTGTCAGAGGGGAAGAAGGCAGCAGGGCTAATACCCCTGCTTGCTTGACG
>NZ_ATUV01000003.1 GCF_000420385.1 Hippea alviniae EP5-r
CCCCCCCCCCCGATTTGCTTTTATTTAAATATATTATTCCATTATTGTTTCTTGTAAATACGTTTTCCGTCTAGTGAATAAAACTAAACATATTTGAATTATTACATAAGCTATGCAAACAATTAACTTAATATTGAGCAATTTTATTACATTTTAGTATAGTTAACACGTGCATGCACTACATGTGCACTACATGTACGTAAAATATGATTGAATTTAGTGAGACTTGTGTTATAATTGGAACAGTTTACAAAGTTAATTGAAAAATTAAAAAGGTAAAAAATGAGTTCTATTAAGTCTGTGGTTAATGGAATGAAAGGTGGTTTGCAAAAAGCTATTAATCAAAATATAGAAGGCAGAGATACTGCTAAACAACAACTTAAAACAATTGAAAAGCTATCGAACAGAATAGGTGAGTTAAGTAATATATTAGACAATTTAGAAAGTTATATAAAAGATAACAACTTAAAAATGGCAGAAATATACGTAAAGAAAGCAAAGCAAGTGTTAGGTTGATTGTAATTAATAGAAGAAAAGAGGGGTAGGAGGAAGTATGGCAGAGAACGATATTGATAACGATATTGATATTGATAACGATAGTGATACTAGTACAACTGAAGTTGTCAAAAAGATAGCAAAGGTAGCGGTTTTCATAGGTACTGCCTTGGTTGGCCTTGCGGAAATTGTAACAAAAGGAATAGAAGTATTAGAGGACAACGATAAAGATTAAGCGACCCAAATTCTATATTATTTCTTCTTATTATTTAAATTTAGCCCTCTCCACCATCTCCAAAGCGCTTCTTATATTCCCATTTTTGGACAGGATTTTTGATGCTTCGAAATAGCTTTTGGCTTTGTAGTAGTCGATATCTATCTTCTCTATTGCCTTTTCAGTCTCTTGAACATTGTTTATCTCTGCCAATCTCTTTGCAATGTGAGAGTAAATCTTAAATTTGTATGGTTTATATTCAATCTTATCTGCAAGAGTTAAGGCTTTGCCTATATCGTTAATACTTATGAAGTAATCCGCAAGTGTTTTGTATGCTTCTATTCTGTATGAGATATAGTTTGTTTTATCTGCTATCTTCAAAGCTCTGTCTATATCCTTTGCTTCTATAAGCTTCTTTACTATGTTTGCGTAGGATTCTGCTTGATAATAGCTATGGTCTATAAGCTCTGTTATCTCTATTGCTTCTTCTATTCTGCCATCCTTCATAAAGATATCAGCAATACCAAAATACACATCTGCCCTGAAACCATCGTTTGTTAGACTCTCGGCTGATCTTATGGCTTCATCCATTTTGCCAATTTCAGCCATTCTATAGGCATAGCCAGCATAAGCATCTGACTTATAGAAGTCGTCTTTGTCTTTTTCTTCTATCTCTTCATCTATGACTTTATGAAGCTTTTTCATTAACTCCCTTGCTTCTTCTTCTCTGCCAATCTCGGCTAAACTGGCTGCTACAAAAGAATACATTTCAGCTTTGTCGTATCCTTCGACTTTCTCTAAAGCTTTAATGGCTTCATCTGCTATTTTATTGGCATCTTCTATCCTACCTGCTTTTTTCAAATCGTTTATTATCATATAGCAGGTTTCAACTTCCCAGTTCTTTACATTCACCTTCTCTGAGAGAACCCTAACAGCTTCATCAACAAAGCCAAGCTCTGCTAAACGGGTTGCTATAATGGAGTAAACTTCTGATTGAACTAAGCACTCCTTTATGCTTTCTGCTATTTTGGTTGCTTCTTTTAGAAACTCTATGGAACTCTGAGTGCATTTATCGTTTAAGTTGGCACTCTCTTCTGTAAACAGGGCTTTTATAGCATTATCTAAAAATCCTTCTCTTGTTAAATATTCTACCACTATCTTGAAAATTTCAGCTTTATCTAAGTCGTCTTCTGCTCCTTTGGATAAGGTATTTATGGCTCTTTGTGCATCTCCTAATCTCAGAAGCTCAGCTATTATAACAGGATAAATTGTCATAGCCTTATACTGTCTGTCTTCTAATGTGCTAGTTAGTTCTATCGCTTTATCAATCTCTTTCTTCTTTATAAGGTGCTCTGCTATCACAACAAGAAATCCTGTTCTGATAATCTCAAAATCGTTTGCTTTCATTATCTCTATTGCTTCATCAATACGGTTTATCCTACTTAAGAGCTCTATCAATAGAACAACTGCTCTCTCTTTCTGAAAATAGATATTCTTTATCTTGTCTGTAAGTTCTTTGATTTTCTCTATTAGGTTTTCTACTTCATCTATCTCTCCTGACTCATAAAGCTTAATAGCCACATTGAAATAGGTCTCTACTTCATAAACCATAAAATAGTCGTTTATCTCTTCTTCTATTTTTCTTAACTCTTCTCTCAAATCCTTTAGGTTTTTCCTTACGGTAGAGTTCTTCTTTCTCTTGGCGGATAATCTATCTATAAGAAGGGTGTAGACTTCCATTCTTAAGTAATCGCTTTTCAGTTTTTTAATGCTACTTTTTAGATTCCTTATGTTGAACCTAAGACTTATAGGGTCTTCTTCGCATGCACCTTTGCACTTGATATGAAACTCATTGGCCACTCCCAAAAACAGCCTGATGTTGTTTGTCTCATAGGAGATGTTTATGAGTTCATCTAAAAGGTAGTGTTTGGATCTTAATATGGGAGTGATTGGCTCATCTTGTTGATATTTTGGTGGTTTGTTTGTCATAGCAGCTCTTAGAAGCATAATCTCTAAGTAGTAGCCCATAATGGTTTTCAGGTTTTCATCTATTTTTGAGAAACCTTCCTTTTTCTCAAGCATTACATAGATTTTCCATATAAGGTCATCTAAATCTTCTTTATACTCTTCTATTTGAGAGTAGCTCTTTCGGATTTTATACAAGAGATTATACTCTTCTTTGTCAAAGATAAGCAGACTCAAGATATCTATAAGCTCTCTTTCTGAGAAGTGAGAAACATCTATGTGATAAGTTAGATTGCCTACGGCATAATTCAAAAGTATGGATTCATCTTTATCTTTTGCGTTTTTATTCACTATCTTTTTTAAAATCTCTCTGTTTACATAAAACTTACAGATACTCTTGTTTGCTTCTTCGAAAGCTTCGCTTAGTTCTCTTTTTAGTTGCTTTTCTTCTTCTGGTCTTCCTGTAGCTATTGGAAGCTTTACGAAATCTCTAAGATAGATACTGTTTGGACTGTATAGCTTTGGCTTACCTTCGATATTCAGAAACTCATGCCAGAATTCTAAAAGATGCTCTATATACTCTTGATTAATACCGCTGAAGCTATGAAGCATATATGCTGTTATAGGCTCTCTTGATGCTGTAAGCAGAGCAAGAATCCTTTTGTCATCCTTCCAAGTTGATGGGTTGTTTTTCTTCCAATTAAGGAAAAATGAGAAATATGGTTCGTATTTTTCAAAGGTTAAACCTACCAATTTTACCTCCCATTTCTTCATATCCATCTTACACAATTATCTAAAACCTGCAAAACTTATACTTCTCTGTACGGCGAAAAACAGTAAATATAATCCTCTTCTGTCATCTCTTTTGGGTCCCAGAAAAAGTTATTCTTTCTAAAAACTGTGTTTGGGTAATATCTCTCTTTCCAGAGTTTTACTATCTCTACAGCTTGGTATATCTCTTTCCTTGTAGCTGCTATTTTTGAAACCCTACCTCTCAACCATTTATGAAGTTCTATCATTTGGTCGTATGCATCTTTTGTGTATCTGTGTTTTTCTGTAAAGGCTTTTACCTCTCTGTTAACTAAAGCTATTTTACTGCTTACAGAAGGGTGTGATTTTAAAATCCCTTTTATTTTTTCTTTAAATTGTTTTATTTCTTCGTCTCTTATTTTTATCTCAAGAGTCATTCCCTTATTAGCTTTTACCCTTCTAATTTTATAGTCCCAGAATTCAACATATTGCTTTTCAATATCTATACAACCATTAAAAGGCTTTTTTTCAAGCTTAATAAATTCATTTGAGCGTCTTAACTCAAACCCATCTCTATCATTCAAGAACATTACAGGATCAAATATTCTATTTACAAGAGAACCTCTTAAAGCATTCAAACCATAGCTTTGCAAAAACAAACCTGTAAGAATCTCGATAAATTTACCATCTTTTATGCCCAAAACATTTAGATTTATTTGCAACTTGTCTAAATCCGGCTCTCTTTCAATAACACGAACTCTTACATATTTCCTGCCTATTCTGTTGCTCGTTAGGAACCTAAGATAAGACAAAAAATGCCCTCTTGTCCAATCAAGCTTATATGTATATGGTGTTTTTTGAAGGATAGGGGCAAGAACAAGAAAAGCACGGTATAGATTTATAATATTTTCCCGTATCTGCAAATCCTTTGCTTTCGGGAAAAACTTGTATGTGAGTTTCTCTGCATATTTCACGAATGTATCACGGTTGTAAAACTCACACAAAAACCCGGGCGGGTATGTTGTGTATCCGACTATTTTTGCCTGAGCTCTCCTTAAGGCTATATACAATCTTGCATTCGTAAGGTCACCCATACAGCTATTATACTGATAATAGAAAAATAATCAAATAAAAACAATAATATTACAATATATTAATGAAGTGGATATAAATATATTGACAACCACCAAAAATGGAAGCATACTAATAGTGCCCAGTATGGGCATGTTCTTTTGCCAAATTGCCCACACATTTCCCCAAAAAACAAGGAAGTGTGTGACTATATATGCCATGCCATGCCGTTACCACTGTGCTTTTTCCGTGTAGGCGGACTAGCCACCCGCCGTTGGGGACTTGCCACCCCCAACACAAGCGGAAAAAAGCACAGGTGCTGGAGAGCCGGGTGCGATCGAAAGACGCACGCCCGGTTTGGGAACCAGCCTGTGGGAGCTACCCGAACTCCGGGGTGTGACTACAGGTTGAGTTCACGCCGCCACTCTTGGAGTGGTGCGACTGCCTATCTTGGACTCCCTCTTGGTCAGGGGGTGTATCCTAAGGCAGATAGCTATGGATACACAACCTGCAAGGCAGGTGTCGGCCGCGTTGGGCTAAACCGGGATGGCAACCCGGCGAATCCATTGCGGTTAGAGCAGACACCTTAAAGCCCGAAAGGGCGAGCCGAGGGTCTATGGTGACGAGAGGAACCCCCGCTGTAAAGTCTGCTGTAGTAGGTGCAAGTAAGACGAGCTGTGACACTTCGTAGTCTGAAAGCCACCTTTTAAAGCTTGCGATAAGGGTCGCAAGGCTGAATCAGCAGGCACAGGGGGCACCTAAGGACCCATATAGGGAGTGTGGGGTAAAAGCCCACGGTGGCGGGCTACTCCAATAGGAGTAAGTGCCATCTCGAGAGAAGGGGCGAAGTAACCAGCTGGCTACGGTTGGCTGGGCTCGGAGGCGCCGTAGTAACCCCCCAAAAAAAGGGCAACGCCTGCGTCCGACCTTGTGTTAATAGCACAAGGCATCCGATCCGGCTGGCAACCGGAAAGGTGTAAGCGAAGGACAGGCGTGGGCTTGAAAAGAGCCCAGGGCGAAGGGCGCTAGGCACGCATGGCAACGGCAAACGGCATGGCATGTATAGTATTAGGTAAATTTGGCAAAGTTTAGTGCGAATCGGGGTGAGAGCCCCCTTGACATATATTGTCGGGGGAGCGGCTCTCCCCCGGTTATAATCGAATACATCTATTATCGTTCAATAGAGTTATTTACACACTACGGGCAAATTAGAAAACTGACGCCCTCGCTTCGCTCGGTTGTCGGCTCGACGTTTGCCTTTTGCTCGCTTACGCTCGCAAAAGTTTGCCGTCGAGCTCAAATCTTACAGGAACTACAAATCAAATTTGGCTTAGACTCAAGCCCGCCGTGTAGGAGCAAAGGCGTTAGCCTTTGCGAGTAGGCGGCTAAAAACCATAGAATTGGTAGAAACTCTTTTTTCCTGTAGTTTGGTGAAAAGTATAGATTTTGGGAAAGAGCCTATTCTAAAAAGCAGAACTCTATCTCCTTGTCAGAAAAAAATGAAAAAACAACAACAAACAACAAGGGTGGTGGGTGGGAATAGATATCTTCTCCCATAGAATTTTTCTTCTCCGGTTGTGTTTTATATTTTTAGGTTTTAAAGTTTTGCGGTTCCGGGAATGGTGTCTCTATGCGGGTTTACGAAGATAAAGGACGACAAATCTAATAACAAACAACGACAAATCTAATAACAAACAACGACAAATCTAATAACAAACAACGACAAATAACTTTACAAATGTCGTTTTTAGTGTATAATTTTTGAAAAGGAAGGGTGGTATGAGTATGCTTGTAAAAGCTATGAAAAAGAATGCTGTTATAATTCATAAGCCAAGTGGCATGATAGCAGTTCAAACTGAGATGACTTTGGAGCAACGAAAATTCTACAATGCTTTTATATATGTAGCTAAACAAGAATTAAAGAAAAATAAAGACACAAAGGTGTTTAGGTGTGCTTTGACCGACTTAAAAGCTATGCTTGATAAGGCAAAACAGAATAACACTTACTATATTGACCTTATTTTTGATTTACAAGAACGCAAAGCATATTTTGATATATTGAGAAAAGATATTCGTGTTAGAGGTAAAATGAATGTTCTATCTTATGCTGGAGTTATCGAAAGGCGAAGCAAAAAAGAGGAAGTTTGGATAGAGTTTGAGTTTCCAGAAAGAATAAGAAAAGCTCTTATAGATATGAAGGGTATGTATGCAGAATTAAACCTTATAATTGAGAAAGGTTTTAGATCAAAATACACATTGGTTTTGTATGAGAATTTAAGAGATTACAAAAATGTTGAATTTCCAAAGATTGAACTTGAGACTTTTAAAAAACTCTTAGGTGTTGAAAAGGGTGAATATAAGCGATTTTTTGATTTAAAGAGAAGAGTAATAGATGTTGCCGTAGAAGAGCTTAATGAAAATGAGAATATTGACTTTCTTGTATCTTATGAGCTCTACAAGACAGGCAGAAAATATACACATATAAAGTTTTTTATAAAACCCAAACCCCAACAGCTCAAGTTAGCCCAACAGACCGAAGACTATAAATCTCTTGCCGAAGATAAAGACTTACGGGAGCTTCTTTTTTTACTTCCCGAGCAATACAGAAAGCGCAAAAATTGTATAAATCTATTATTGGGTGTTTTAGAGGAAAAGGGTAAGGAATACATAAAGGCCCAGATAGACTATACAAGCAAAAAGAACCCTAAAAACTATTGTGGTTATTTGAAAAACGCCATAGAAAAGGATTACGCTGGCGTGGAAGAAATAGAGTTGGAATTTGATGAGGAAGAGGATTGGAAAAAAGAAGTTATCGGTAAGGTTGTGAGAAACGCTAAAACTGGCGAACGCTGGAAGATTGCCCACATAGGAGAAAAGGACGAAGAAGGATATTACGAGGTTAGGTTGGATAAAATAGATGACCCGGATACTGTGAGATGGTTTAAGTGGACTGATGAAAAAATAAGGAATTTAATTAAAAGATAGATTTAATTTTCTATAAAATTCTCCCAACGTCCAATAAAAAGTATTTATTTTAATGTTTTACAGATAGAAGACTGATTATTGAATGAGGTTTTTATTTGATGATACCTATCAAATATGTTTTTGATAAGTTATCAATTTGACACATATAATTATTGTAATGATAACAATATTTAGCGTTAACTGTCAATTGATGTATTATCAAATAAAGCAGGTTTAATACAAAAACCCGAACAACCAAAGTGGTATCCTGTTATCACTTCCTATCTCTTCATCATCAATAACCAGATATGAGTTTTTGATATTTTTTATTTGTCTCTTTGTTTTTCTTTTTCCGCCTATCTCGAAGACATATTTGTCATCTATTATATAATCTCCATATTTTGAGTATCTAATATTGTACTCATTTAATTGAGATACAAAGAAACTTTCTCTTGTAGCTCCTATATTTTTATCTTGACATAGAACATTAAAGAGATTCGGGTTGTCAAGTAGTACTTTGTCTGGTTTTTGGAGTATAGCATTACCTTTCTTGTTGTAATATAAGAGATGGATTAATTTTCCCTTATGTAGTGCTTCAATGTAGTTATATAGTGTTCTGAGGTTTATACCTATTTCTCTTGATAGGGCTGTTATATTAAAGCTTCCGGGTGGATTCTCGCACAGAACCACGAGAAGTTTTTTTAGACTGTGAATATTTTTTATGTCTATATTGAATAGATATAAAAGCTCACTTTCTATTGTTTTATTAATAACCTCAAGAAGTTTTAATATATAAGTGTCTTGACTGCTTTCTAAGAAAAACGGATATGCACCAAACTTTATGTACTCTTCAAAGTATTTAAGTGGTCTTATTTTTGAGATGATATCAAAAGCAATCTTTTCGTGGTTATTTAATATACTTTCCAAATCAAAGTAATCAAATTTATCCTTTAACCTTAACTCTAAAAATTCTCTAAGTGATAAAACCGGGATATCATAGATTACTGCTCTTCTGCTCAAATCGCTACTGGATAAAGCAATGGCAGAAGAGCCAGAAAAGACAACTTGTATGTCAAAAAAATCATATATAGATTTTAGCTCTCTTTCGAAGTCCTTTTTATGATGTATCTCGTCGAACGCTATTAACTTTACACCCTTTTTATAAGCAATTTCAACTATATCAAGTAAAGAGTATTCTTCTACTATAGGATTATCTAAGGATACATATAGCTTCTCGTTTAAAGGGATATCAACAGAATTTAAATATTGATGGATAATAGTAGTTTTACCGACACCTTTTGCCCCTTTCAGTCCTATTATTTTTTCTTTGAAGTCTATTTTGTGATATATGCTTCTCTTGTACTCTGGAACTTTTGATGAGAGAAATAGAGATGAATAGTATTTTATCTTATCAAACATAGAAACCTCCACATAATTGTATTATAATACAAAATTAGTATATAAAAAAGTGTGTTGGAATACAAAAAATTATTAAATTACTAGCGGTTTAAGTTTTTGTCTATTTGATGATACTTATCAAATATGTTTTTGATAGGTCATCGATTTGACGCTTATAATCCTTATAGTAATAGTTATTATTGCCATCAACCATCAATTGATGTATAATCAAATCTATGAATATAAAAGAACTTTCTGAATTGGCACATATGAATTACCATACTGTTAGGAAATATTACTTGGCACTCTATGATAGAGGGATAGTTACGGAACCAACAGAGGAAGTAATACCTCTGTTGAAGCAGATTGCTAAATTTACATCTGAAGGATTGAGTGTCCAAGAAGCTATAAATAAACTCGTGAAAAAAGATGATACGCCCCAAGCCTTTGCGTCTATTTTATTAAGACTTGAGAAAAAGATTGATGATCTTGAAAAAGAAAATAGAGCTCTAAGGGAGCTTGTACAAATCCAACTTGCAGAAATGAGAAAAATGTTGCCAAAACCAGAAGAAAAACCTGAAAAGAAGAAAAGTTGGTTTAAGAGATTATTCTCTAAAAGTTAAGATAGTTATATTTATTGACTTTGTTTACTTTAGGAATAAAATATTTTCAAGAATTTATATATTAATACTATAAGAGGAAGGAGGTTTTATGGCAAAAGGTCCAAAGGTAGAATTCCGTAAGCCAGACGATGTTATAAAAGTGGCCGGGAAAATAGTAGGGTATATCTATAAAGTAGGTAAGGAAATTGTTATAACCACCATAGAGGGTGCAAAAAAAACTCCAACCAACTTAAGAAAATAAAGAAGTCTAGGATCAGGTAGGTAAGTTTTAGTAGTCCTAATTATATCAACATTATATCAACCCTTTATCCCTTAATATTCCTTTAGCTTCCTGACCGCTTATTCTGAGGTACATGGCAGTTGTAGTTAAAGCAGAGTGCCCTAATAAATCTTGAACAATTGTAACCGGAACACCTGCTCTCAAAAGTTCTATAGCTCTTGAGTGTCTTAAAATGTGTGGGTGGGCTAAATTTTTAGGGATATGAGCTTTCTTTGCTAATTCATAAAATTTTCTACGGAAGTTGCTTTGGTGAAGTTTAAACACCTTTCCTCTCATTTTTGGATACTCTGCGATATATCTGGCTATTTCGCTTACTACTTTGTCTGGGACAGGTATTATACGAGTAGTATTTTTCTTTTTTTTGCTATGTCTCTTTAAGGTGATAAGTCTTATTTCTGAGTTTCTAAAGTCTATATCCGTAGTATCATCTATAAGTAATACTTCACCTATTCTTGCTCCTGTGTAGCGTAAAACGAGAAAGGTTAACCAATAACGACCTCTATTGAGCTTTTGGGCTTTTTTTGTATCAGTATCATACCAATCTAAAAATACTTGAGTAAGGGCATTTATCTGCTCTGGTAATAAATATTCTATGGAACTTGAAACCATTAAAGAACTGGGGTTGTAAATTCTGAGTTTATCCATACTTCCCTCGTATTTATTATATTATTATTTTAAAGATAAACATATAATCATTATAGAAAAAAACATTATAAAAAGTCAAAAAGTCGGCGTTTCTAGGAAGTTTGATTATAAATTTTGATACGAAAATATAAGATAGCATATAATTTTCAACTGGTTTTTTGTTAAGTTAATAATATACTCATAAGAGAATTAGAGAATTCAGTTTTTAAGAATTAATTAATCTATAATTTACCTTTTTCTATCAATTGGAAAAGACAAGAGGATTGGAAAATATAGGTAAAATACTTTATTCAGATATTTATAACTGCACCACCATCATTCCAGCAATGCTTGCAGTGTTTGTACTTTGAGTAACCTCTTTTTCGTATTTCTTGTTGAGCTTCTTTTTCATCAGGGAAGTCACTGTATTCCTTCATTTTTTCAAGCTGGCACTGGGGTTTTTGGTTGTCTATATTGTGAACTCTTATCAGTTTGTCCGAAGCTACTATTCCTTGTTTCCAGTTAACTCTAACTTTCATTCCCCCCCCCCC
>NZ_ATUV01000004.1 GCF_000420385.1 Hippea alviniae EP5-r
CCCCCTGGCAATACCTACTCTCCCACGGGCTCTCCCGCAGTACCATCGGCGCATGCAGGCTTAACTGCCGTGTTCGGAATGGGAACGGGTGTTTCCCTGCATGCTATCCTCACCAGGGGGAAAACTTAGCACCTAACCATTAAAGAATGTGGAAATGAGCCTAAGCCTCACGGTCTATTAGTACGGGTCAGCTCCACGCATTGCTGCGCTTCCACCTCCCGCCTATCAACCTCGTAGTCTCCAAGGGACCTTTAGGAGCCTAATGGCTCAGGGAGGCCTAATCTTGGGGTGGGCTTCCCGCTTAGATGCTTTCAGCGGTTATCCCTTCCGCACATAGCTACTCGGCGCCTGCGGCTGGTGCCACAACCGATACACCAGAGGTGCGTCCGTCCCGGTCCTCTCGTACTAGGGACAGCTCCCCTCAAGCCTCCTACGCCCACGGCAGATAAGGACCGAACTGTCTCACGACGTTCTGAACCCAGCTCGCGTACCTCTTTAATCGGCGAACAGCCGAACCCTTGGGACCTGCTCCAGCCCCAGGATGAGATGAGCCGACATCGAGGTGCCAAACACCGCCGTCGATGTGAACTCTTGGGCGGTATCAGCCTGTTATCCCCGGAGTACCTTTTATCCGTTGAGCGATGGCCCTTCCACTCGGAACCACCGGATCACTAAGGCCGGGTTTCCCCTCTGCTCGACCCGTCGGTCTCGCAGTCAGGCTGGCTTATGCCTTTGCACTCTACGGCGGATTTCTATACCGCCTGAGCCAACCTTTGCGCGCCTCCGTTACTCTTTAGGAGGCGACCGCCCCAGTCAAACTGCCCACCAGAAGCTGTCCCCCCGCAGGATGACTGCGGTGGGTTAGAGATCAAGTTATGGAAGGGTGGTATTTCAAGGGCGGCTCCACTGCCCCCGGAAGGGCAGCTTCCCAGCCTCCCACCTATCCTACGCATCCATAACCTAACCCCAACTTCAAGCTGCAGTAAAGGTTCCGGGGTCTTTCTGTCTAGCCGCGGGTAACCGGTGTTTTCACCGGTAACACAGTTTCGCTGAGCCTCCGGCCGAGACAGTGCCCAAGTCGTTACGCCTTTCATGCGGGTCGGAATTTACCCGACAAGGAATTTCGCTACCTTAGGACCGTTATAGTTACGGCCGCCGTTTACCGGGGCTTCAGTTCGGAGCTTCGCCCGAAGGCTAACTCCTCCCCTTAACCTTCCGGCACTGGGCAGGCGTCAGACCCTATACATCCCCTTAGCCGGGTTTGCAGAGTCCTGTGTTTTTGGTAAACAGTCGCCTGGGCCTTGTCACTGCGACCCCCAGATGCTCCAGAGGCAAGCTCCTTCACACCCAGGGGCACCCCTTCTACCGAAGATACGGGGCCAATTTGCCGAGTTCCTTGGCCGGAGTTATCTCAAGCGCCTTAGCCTTCTCAGCCCGCCTACCTGTGTCGGTTTGCGGTACGGTCAGGTGTAGCCTTAACCCTTAGAGGCTTTTCTTGGCAGTATGGAACCGGCGGAATCGGCTTCACCCCGAAGGGATCCGCCGCCTTACGCGCCTCGGATCATCGGATGCGTGGATTTACCTGCGCATCCTACCTACACGCTTCGATGGGCAAACCAACTACCCACTCCGCCTACCACGGCTGCGTCCCCCCATCGGACGACTACACCTGGCGCAGGAATATTAACCTGCTTCCCATCAGCTACGCCAATTACGGCCTCGCCTTAGGGACCGGCTAACCCTACCCCGATTGACGTTGGATAGGAAACCTTAGGCTTTCGGCGGACAGGGTTTTCACCTGTCTTTTCGCTACTCGTGCCGGCATACTCACTTCCTGCCGCTCCAGCGCTCCTTACGGTACGCCTTCATCGCTGACAGGAACGCTCCCCTACCGCCAGTCCAAAAAGGACTGACCCGCTGCTTCGGTGCTAACCTTAAGCCCCGTTAAATCTTCGGCGCCGAGGCACTCGACCAGTGAGCTGTTACGCTTTCTTTAAAGGGTGGCTGCTTCTAAGCCAACCTCCTGGCTGTCTTAGCGCCTCGACCTCCTTTTCCACTTAGGTTAGACTTAGGGACCTTAGCAGGCGGTCTGGGCTGTTTCCCTCTCGGCCACGGAGCTTGTCCCCCGTAGCCTGACTCCCCCGGATGGTACAGGCGGTATTCGGAGTTTGACTGGGTTTGGTAGGCTGGTGGGCCCCCTAGCCCAATCAGTGCTCTACCCCCGCCGTCCTTACCGGGAGGCTATACCTCAATATATTTCGGGGAGAACCAGCTATCTCCAGGTTTGATTGGCCTTTCACCCCTATCCACAGCTCATCCGAGCAGTTTGCAACCTACACCGGTTCGGGCCTCCAGTGGGGTTTAACCCACCTTCACCCTGGCCATGGATAGATCACCTGGTTTCGGGTCTACTCTGCAAGACTTAACGCCCTATTCGGACTCGCTTTCGCTACGGATACGGAGCTTAAAACTCCTTATCCTCGCCTTGCAGAGTAACTCGCCGGCTCATTATGCAAAAGGCATGCCCTCAGGCTGTGCAAGCACATAGCCCTCGGACTGATTGTAGGCGTACGGTTTCAGGTTCTATTTCACTCCCCTCGACCGGGGTTCTTTTCACCTTTCCCTCACGGTACTTGTGCACTATCGGTCGATGGCGAGTATTTAGCCTTGGAGGGTGGTCCCCCCTGATTCGGTCAGGGTTCCACGTGTCCCGACCTACTTGGGAGCGGCTGAAAGGTTCTTTTTATTCTTTTCGCCTACGGGGCTTTCACCCTCTATGGCGTGGTATCCCAACCACTTCGGCTAAGAATAGAAAGAACCTCGGTCTGTGCGCACCAGACCATACAGCCGTCCCGCTACCCCCTATACGCAACGGGTGCGCCCTTTAACACGTATAGGGTTTGGGCTGTTCCGATTTCGCTCGCCGCTACTTTCGGAATCTCGTTTGATTTCTTTTCCTCCGGCTACTGAGATGTTTCAGTTCGCCGGGTTAGCCCCGAGCAGAAGCTCGGTGACGGAGGTTTACTCCGCCGGGTTGCCCCATTCGGAAATCCCCGGATCATAGCTTGCTTGGCAGCTCCCCGAGGCTTATCGCAGCCTGCCACGTCCTTCATCGCCTGCCATCGCCAAGGCATCCACCGTACGCCCTTAGTAGCTTAGGCTCATTCCACATTCTTTAATGCTTAGGTACTATTTTTCCCCTACAAAATCATTTATACTGTGTTTTTCCTGCTTTTTTACGGCTTTCATCATTGCTTTTTAAAAGATCACCTGTGTAAGACACAGGGCGAGAAGATGCATTCTTTAATGGTGGAGGCTAGCGGGCTCGAACCGCTGACCTTCTGCGTGCAAGGCAGACGCTCTCCCAGCTGAGCTAAGCCCCCACTGGTGGGCCTGAGTGGGCTCGAACCACTGACCCCTGCGTTATCAGCACAGTGCTCTAACCGGCTGAGCTACAGGCCCATAAGCATCTCTTCGCTCTGTGGCTTTACACAATAATAGCCAAGATGGAAGCAAGCCCTGGAATATAAAGTTTTAAATTTAACACACCTTAGAAAGGAGGTGATCCAGCCGCAGGTT